>JAQUCI010000078.1 GCA_028686295.1 Erysipelotrichaceae bacterium
AGACCTTTTATCCAAATTTTAACAATGAGCTTTATCATAAGATGCTCGCTATCTTTAAACTTGATCAAAAAGCCAAAATCAACACTTTCTCTAAAGGTATGCGTCGTCAAGTATCTTTGATCTTAGCATTCTCAACAGGCTTTAAATATCTGTTACTTGATGAAGCATTCGACGGACTTGATCCCGTTATGCGCTTAGCGCTTAAGCGAATGATCTCAGATGAGATCATTAATAAGCAAATATGTGTGATCATCTCTTCTCATAATATTCGAGAACTTGAGGATATCGCTGATGAGATCGTCTTGATTCAAAATGGGAACATTAACCTAAGTGGTGATGTTGATACCATCCGAAAAACTTATCATAAATATCAAATGGCTTTTGCCTTAAATATTGATGAATCATATTTTGCTGATATTGATTACACCGAGATTGATATCAATAGTAAATTTATTACGATCATCACCAAGAATGATAATAAAGACGCTTTATCTGCTTTAAACCCTTTGATAATTGAAGAATTACCAATGAGCTTAGAAGAGATATTTGTCTATCATATGAAGGAGCAGGGTTATGGCCAAGATATCTAAGATAAAGATAAATAAACAACATATTCATTTTTTATTGAAACAAAATCGTCGCTTTATTATTTTAATGATCGCTACGATGCTAATCTTAAATCCTGTATTTGTTGGTTTGTTAGGATTGATCACTGATATATCAAAAGGATTATTGATCGTTGGTCAAGTATTTAACATTATTCTTGCTATCATTTCTACTTTTATCGTTGCCTCAATGATGTTTTCGTTCTTAAACAAAAAAATAGCCATCGATGTTTATCATTCATTGCCAATCGATCGCCCATCATTACATCTGACCCTTTATCTTGGCGGATTGATCATTTTAATTATTCCTTTCACCTTAAGTTGGTTTGTCGCTTTACCCTTACACTTATTTATAGACTATCCTGAAATCATACAAGTCATATCAAGTTACCTTTATGTCATTATCCCTCTATTAGCTATCTATACCATGGTTTGTTATGTACAAGTAAATACTGGCACTAGCGTTGATGCGAATCTATATGGTCTTATCGTAATCTTATTACCGTTTTTTGCTTATCTTTGTTACTTCGCCTATGCTAGTGCCTTATTACTTGGATTTAATTATTCATTTGATTGGGATCTGTTAAGTTATCTTTCACCTTTGATCGCTATATTTTATAATCCTTTTTTAGGTGATGCGATATCAACTCACTTGATTACTAATCAACTTTATTGGATAATCCTGATGGCAATTCTTTATTTTGTGATCATCAAAATATATCAAAGGCGTTTAAGTGAACGTACCCAACAACCTTTTACGAATCGTTATTTCTTTCCCATAGTTGCTACTTTTACCGTTTCACTCTTACAAATTCTACTATATTCAGTATTCTACATGATTACCTATAGTGAATCGGCGATCAATGTCTTTAGTTTGATCTTAGCCTTTTTGATCGCGATCATTGCCTACATGATCCTTGATGCTGTTGCTAAAAGAAGTTTTAAGGGAATCTTAAAGGCTGGCCTTCATTATTTAGTCGTTGGTATTCTTGTTTTTGTTTTGATAATTCCTATCAAACTAACTAAAGGTTTTGGTTTTATCGATCATATTCCTAACAATATCCAATCAGTATCAATATCCTTCTATGATAGTTTAAGCTTAATCCACAACAGCAATAAAAAAGATAATTACTTCTATGATCAAAATTACCAAACCCATTTTACTTTCACTAGCAAAGAAGACATCAATAAGATAATAACGCTTCACCAAACGATCATTGATAATTATCAATATTTTGACTATAACGAAAACAATTTCCGTAGTAACTATCAAACATCGTCATATGCTGAGGGTATGAATAATTTCAATGATATTGACTATGATGATGTCACTTATCTAACGATCGAATACTTACTTGATAATGATCAGATAACTTCACGTGAGTATCCTATAAACTATAATTGGTTAGGAATCTTACTTGATCTATATCAAAATGATGAATTTGTCAAAGCTCGTATTCCTCTTGCTTATTACCATGAATTGATCACTAAGATAGATGAGCTTACACTAACTGATAAATTTGGATCGGTTTCAACCTCTATAAATGATAACTTTGATTTCCATGAGTTCGCAGAGTTATATCTTTTAGATCATAAAGAATTAGACACTGAAACGATCATGGGCACTGATTATCAATACTATGGACGCTTAAATGCCAATATATGTCGAATAGGTGATAATAATCTAGATTATTGTACCAACGACTACTTAGATATCGACTCTCGCTACCATCGCGTTTTGGCTTATTTAGAAAAAACCAATAACCTTATGCCCGAATCAAATATTAAAGCAACAGTAAGAGTCATCTTTCCTGATGAAAATAACGAGTCTTCTTTATTCAAAATCGCAAACTTTGGTTATTATTATTATGATGATAGAGGTGATCGTATTTACCGATATACCGAAATAAATGACGAACAACTAAAACAATTGGCCGACCATCTAGTTCCTTATGGTTTTACCAATACTCAAACTATCGTGGTAGTATTGGTGAATAACACTAATAATTATACGTACCTTTTAAATCCTGTCTATCTTGACGAAGCATTAAGGCTACTAAATGATAATCCTATCCAACATACGATCGACATATATGAGATCCTTTATAATCAAGAAGCTTATCAAAAATAAACTATAATTCTGTCGAATTCTCACTCTTTATTTCTGGTTCTTCTAAATATCTGTTTGGTACAGGCCCTTTGAAAGCATTATCTTGGTTATAAAGAGCACCTGTGACTTTCTCATAAGAAGTCCATAATTCTCTGTTTCTTTCAGCCACAACAAAAGTCTTGAAGGCTTGTTCAGACTTCATTTTTGATTTTGCCATATTTCGCATTCTACTAGCAACTTCTGGTAATTTATCAATCATATTATCAAGTTCACTTGGATCATTTACTGTATCAAATAACTGTTCTTTATCAGATGATGTTACTGTTATATATTTATATTGATTTTCTTTTAACATGAATGCATAGCTGTTTTCCTTAAGATATACCTGTTCCGCATATACAGGATGTGTATTAAATGGTTTTTGCATTAAAGAAGATGCTACACTAACCCCATCGATATCCTTCATTTCTTTCGCATTAACAAACTCAAGGATCGTCGGTCCAACATCCATGATACTAACTGCATTATTTATCATATTATTCTGTGCTACATTATCACCAGTCATGATAAGTGGTATCTTACATGATTTCTCATAGAACGTTACTTTGCCATAAGTCCTTCTATCGCCAACATGATCACCGTGATCACTAAGATATATAAACAGTCTTTTTCGATCTTGCCTTTGACAATATTCAACGAAAGCTTTGTACACATCACCAATTTGTTTGTCAACACTTTCGATCATCGCACAATATGCGGCCAAAATATCTATTCCTAACGCTTCTGATACTGAATCTCTATATAGAGATTTCCATTCATCATATTCATATTTAATCCTAAATGTTTTTGGTAATTCAACTCTTTCTTTATACTTTAAGTAAAGATCCTTTGGTCCTACGTAAGGATGATGTGGCGAATAGATACTAACAACGATAAACTGTGGTTTATCATGTGATTGTTTTAAATAATCCAAAGCTATGTCAATGACCATTTGGTCATAGTATGCACTACTAGAATCACCGCCACCAACTAAATTAGTATTCTTATAACCACCATAAACTGTTTCATAAACACCTCTAACTTTGGTCTTATCATCTCTTATATACGAGATGGTCGTACAATCCGGCGCAATCCTTTTAGTAAAACCATGACGTTGATCTTCTCCAATGAAATGCATTCTTCCAACCAAAACTGTCTCATAACCCGCCAACACAAGATGATGTAAAAAAGTTGGCGTTAGATTACTAAAAGCATTAGAGTTATTAAACACACCCGTTTCGGCTGGTCTTTTACCCGTTAACATTGCTGTTCGTGATGGCACACAAATTGGGCATGCCGTATAAGCCTCATTGAAAACCGTACCATTTTCAGCTAAATGATCAAGATTTGGCGTATCAACATTATGCCCATAGTAGCCTGAATAATATGGACTGTGTTGATCACTCATAAACATTAAGATATTAGGCTTTGACATAAGTTAGTCTCCTTTATTCATAGATTAGAAATAACCATCTTTTATCCTTATATATGATCATATTATACATTATCTACCAGCTATCTTTTAAACTTTACAAGAGTATGATCAAATTTATATGATCAATATTTGATTTAACATTTATTTTACATTTTCAACATGATTGAATTTACAATCCCTTATTAAGATGATGCTGACAAACGATATGTCGAAGGAGAAAAAATGTTGAAAAAAAGTAAGGGTTTATTATTAGCTTTAGCTATCATGGCTTTAATCTTAACTGGTTGTTCTAAACCAGCTGAAGAGGAAGGATTTGATCAAAGTAAAGCTATCACTGTTGTCTCACGTGAAGATGGATCAGGCACAAGAGGCGCATTCATTGAATTATTAGGTATTGAACAAAAAGACGCTAATGGTGAGAAAGTAGACTATACAACTGAACTTGCAGTCATCAGCAATAGTACATCAGTTGTTATGGGTAATGTAGCATCTAATGCATACGCAATTGGATATATCTCCCTTGGTTCACTAAATGACACTGTAAAAGCATTGAAAATTGATGGAGTAGAAGCTACTGTTGAAAACATCAAATCTAACACTTACAAGGTCGCAAGACCATTTAACATCGCGACCAGTGGTGAAATAAGCGTGGTTGCTCAAGATTTCATTAATTATATCTTAAGTGCAAATGGTCAAACTGTAGTTGAAGAAAACGGTTATATTTCAATCAGCAATACAGGCGAATTCACATCAGAATTACCAAGCGGTAAAGTTGTAGTAGGTGGCTCATCATCAGTAAGTCCAGTAATGGAAAAACTAAAAGAAGCTTACCTAGCATTAAATCCTAATGCTGAGATTGAAGTACAACAAACAGATTCTACATCTGGTATGACATCGGCGATTGATGGTGTTGTTGATATTGGAATGGCTTCAAGAGAACTAAAACAAAGCGAACTTGATGCAGGTCTTGTTAATACAGTTATTGCCATGGATGGCATCGCTGTGATCGTTAATAACGAAAATCCGTTGGAAAAAATTACTAGTGATAATGTAAGAGCTGTTTACATGGGTGAAGTTACAGATTGGTCAGTATTGTTTGAATAATCAATGAAGATCATAAACAAAGAAAAAGTCATGCAGTGGGTATTCTTACTCGCTGCATGCACTTCTATCTTAGCAGTATCACTAATCTGTTTCTTTCTATTCACCAACGGTTATACAGCTCTAAAAGAAATTGGTTTACAGGACTTTGTCCTTGGCATGTCATGGCGTCCTAAAAATGAGATATTCGGTATATTTCCTATGATCATCGGTAGTATTTACGTTACTGCTGGTGCCATATTATTTGGGGTCCCACTTGGGATCTTTACTGCTGTTTACTTAGCTCGTTTTTGTCCTTTAAATTTATATAAGATACTAAAACCTGCCATCGATCTATTAGCAGGCATCCCTTCGATCGTTTATGGCTTTTTTGGCTTAATGGTGATCGTTCCCTTTATCCGCGATAACCTAGGAGGAAATGGTAATTCACTATTAGCAGCTTCGATCTTGCTTGGAATCATGATTTTGCCTACGATCATCAGTATCAGTGAAAGCGCGATCTTAGCTACTGATAAAACATATTATGAGGGAGCACTTGCCCTTGGTGCCAGCCATGAAAGAAGTGTTTTCTTTGCTGTTTTGCCAGCCGCTAAATCAGGTATCTTAGCTGCTATTATCCTTGGTGTTGGACGAGCCATTGGTGAAACGATGGCCGTGATTATGATCGCTGGTAATCAACCAATAATCCCTAATTCCATATTACAAGGGGTTAGGACGATGACTGCTAATATCGTATTAGAAATGGGATATGCGGCGGACTTACATCGTTTAGCTTTAATCGCTACAGCCGTTGTCTTATTTGTGTTTATCTTGATGATAAACCTTTCCTTTTCAATGATCAAAAGGAGGATTAGATAATGATTAAGAAAAATTCTCATTTCGATCTTCTTTCATTTAGTTTACGATTACTAACAAGATCAGCCATCATCATTACTACTCTGATCTTGTTATTTATCATTGGTTATATCTTTATCAATGGTATTCCTCATATGAAACCTTCCTTATTTGCTTTTGAATATAATTCAATTAATGTATCTTTGTTTCCAGCTATGATCAATACCATCACAATGACTGCCTTAGCACTGTTGGTCGCAGCTCCTTTTGGTATATCAACCGC
>JAQUCI010000079.1 GCA_028686295.1 Erysipelotrichaceae bacterium
TTTGACGTTTATCATATAGGGCTTTTCCTTTTGCTAAAGCAATATTTAATTTAGCACGACCATTTTCTAGATATAATTCTAATGGTACGATCGTAAATCCCTTAAGTTTTACTTTTTGAGCTAGATTTTTTATTTCTTGTTTATGGAGTAGAAGTTTACGGTCTCTTTTTTCTTCATGATTAAATTGATTGCCTTGTTCATAATGCCCGATATACATATCTTTGATGAAGGCTTCATTATCTTTAATCTCGATATAAGCTTCTTTTAATTGAGCCGAGCCTTTTCTGATCGCTTTGATCTCGGTCCCATATAAAACAATACCAGCTTCAAGCTGATCGATTATAAAGTAATCATGTCTTGCTTTACGATTTAATACGACCGTCTTTTTCATTTATCTACCTCTAAAGAGTTATTATATCATTGACCATTTAAATAATCTATGTATTGTTGATAGGTCATTTTTGGTTTAAATTCCTTTTTTATTTTATCAATGATAGACGAATCGTTTAATAGATCAAAGACAGTATTAGCAATGATCTTAGCTTGTGTAATATAGACTTCATCTTCATCACTTATCATAAGATCTTTACCATGGATGGCGCCACTAAAACCGGTATAACCATATTGAATGATTGGCTTGAAAACAGAGATATCGCCAACATCACCAGCCGCAACACTTCTTTCATCAGTTTTGATTTGATCACTGGTTGTAAACATTAACATATTTTGATAAACGATGGATGATAGATTATTGTCTTGAATCAAGGGTAGATAACCAGGCGTATCATTAACGATACATTCAGCATCTAGTGCTTTAGCACAATATTGGGCACAGCTTGTTAGTCTTTGATTGATAGAAATTAAAGCGGTTGGGGTTATCGCTCTGATGTAAGCTTCGTAAACAACCTCATCAGGTATGGAATTTACTGTATCACCACCCTTAGTGATGATGCCATGAAAACGAACCATATCTTCTTCTTTGTAAGTTTCTCTTAGCATTCCAGCCGCACTCTGGAATAAGCTGAAAGCATTTAAGGCGTTGATACCCAAATGAGGTAATACCGCCGCATGACTAGCCTTGCCTTTAAAGATAAATGTTTTATAGATAAACCCAGCCAGGGTTGAGTTGATACTGAAACGATGGTCAAGGTAATTTCCACTAGCATGTAGATGTAATAATACATCGACATCATCAAACACATGATCAGCAAGCATATTCTCTTTACCAGATAAATATTTAATCTTACCTGATTTGATCAGTTCTTTGCGATAACTGATATCCGTAAACTCTTCAGCGGGAGTAAAATATAGGGTAATCTTTCCAGGTAGTTTCTCTGTGATATTAAGCTTGTGTAAAGCTATAAGTGCACTAGTCATGATCGTAAGTTGGGTAGAATGTCCACAACTATGAGCTGCATGAGTTTCTTTGTCGCTGTTTGGATGGTTAGCGGTTGGTATCGCATCTAATTCAGCGATCAATCCAATGTGTGGTTTACCACTACCGATACTCACTTGAAATCCTGTTTCAAAATACTCTTTCTCAATTGACAGACCGTTAATTTTGAAGTGATCGATCAATATCTTTTTAGTTTTGAATTCCTTAAATCCTAATTCAGGTGTATTAAATAACTTAATCCCTAATTCCTTGATCGTTGATGAATTATCATCGATATATCGTATTAATTTGTCTTTCATGGACGCACCTCTTTTAAATTATAACTAAATTATCTTTTATTTACCAACTCTAATAGACTTGTTAATAGTTGATATTATCATTATAATAAAATTACTGTTGCGCCCGTAGCTCAGATGGATAGAGCGTACGCCTCCTAAGCGTAAGGTCGCGCGTTCAATTCGCGCCGGGCGCGCCAGTAAAGGTGATGAATATGGAAAAGATAATAACTGTAAATAATCTACATAAGGCATATAAAGAGATCAAAGCTGTTGATGGAATAGATTTTTATGTTGAAAAAGGTAAGTTGTTCGCCTTTCTTGGGCCAAATGGAGCGGGTAAATCGACAACGATTGATATCATTTGTACATTTTTAAAACAAGATCTTGGTGATGTTACGATCGATGGTAACATCTTAGGAAAAGATGATGTTGAAATCAGAAATATTGTTGGGGTTGTATTCCAAGACGGACTACTAGACCCATTATTGACGGTAAAAGAGAACTTACAAGCTCGTGGTGGGCTATATGGACTTAAGGGTGATCGTTTGGTAAATGCGATCAAAGATACAGCTATCAAGACTAATATAACTGAATTGCTAGATAGACCATATGGCAAATTATCAGGTGGTCAAAAAAGACGTTGTGATATTGCAAGAGCGTTATTAAATACACCTAAGATCTTGTTTTTGGATGAACCAACAACTGGATTAGATCCACAGACCAGAAAAAACCTCTGGGAAGTCATAACTAATATTCAAAAAGAAAACCAGACAACGATCTTTTTGACTACACATTATATGGAAGAAGCGGCCGTTGCTGATTATGTGATCGTTATCGATAATGGTAAGATCGTTGCTAAAGGAACACCGATTGAATTAAAAGATCGGTACTCACAAGATCGATTATTGATCGATGCTAAAGATAAAGAATCATTGATAAAGATCTTGAATGATAATAAGATCGATCATGAATTTGAAGATGTTATCAAGATAATGTTAAATAGTACAATGGATGCGATTGATATCGTAAACCTATGTAGGGATCATATCAGAGGATTTGAAGTAATAAGAGGTACGATGGATGATGCATTTATTGCGATAACAGGAAAGGGACTTCGAGAATGATAAATTTTACACTACGTAATCTAAGAGTGTTTTTTAAAGATAAAACAGCAGTCTTCTTTTCTTTATTAGCTGTGTTTGTCATCATTGGCTTATATGTTCTTTTTTTAGGTGATGTATGGTCAGCGTCTTTTGCGGATGTTGAGAATGCGCGTTTTATCATGGATTCTTGGATCATGGCTGGTATCCTTGCTGTAACATCTTTTACGACGACCATGGGCGCTTTTGGGATCATGATCGAAGACAAAGCTAAGAAGATCAATAAAGATCTTGTTGTTTCTCCAATCAAGACGACAAGTCTTGTTGGTGGTTATATATTTAGTTCAGTTATCATTGGCGTCATTATGAGTTTGGTGACACTTGTGTTAGCTGAAATATATATCGTCATTGGTGGTGGAGAGCTATTGAGCATGATCACTTTTATGAAGGTATTGGGATTGGTTCTATTAGCAACCTTTACTAATAGCTCGATCGTTTTATTCATGGTTTCCTTTTTTGATAGTTTAAATGCATTTTCAACAGCTAGTACTGTTGTTGGTACACTGATTGGTTTTCTTACGGGTATCTATTTACCGATTGGTCAATTACCGGCAGCTATTCAATGGCTTATAAAGTTATT
This sequence comes from Erysipelotrichaceae bacterium, assembly GCA_028686295.1. Taxonomy (GTDB): domain Bacteria; phylum Bacillota_I; class Bacilli_A; order Erysipelotrichales; family Erysipelotrichaceae; genus JAQUCI01. Next base: position 3,415 of record JAQUCI010000079.1, read on the forward strand.
TCCAGTATCTCATGCGGCCAGTTTGTTTAGACAAGTAATGATGCAAGCTCCACTTAGCGTTGGTTTTAAAAACTTTCCAACTGAATATGTAGATGGCTTTAAAGAGTTTATGGGAGTTACTTTTTTGTTTAATGATTATCTAGTTACACCAATCATGAGTATTCTTATCCTCATAGTGACGGGTTTTGTATTTTATGCATTATCAGTCTTTAAGTTAACGATAAAACATAAATAATCTAAAAGAGTTGTAAGTGATTGTTGTTAATGTTATCATAGCCTCGTTGTCGTTTGATAACATAAGAAGGGATAAGTGATCAATCTCTGTTTAATAGACAACATTGTTTGTTCGCTGTATAATTAACACTGTATGGAAAAGCTTAAAAATATGTGGACAGGTGTCAAACCAGTTCAAGTATTACCAATAGGGTTTTTAGCCGTTATCTTAATAGGGGCTTTCTTGTTAATGTTGCCTATATCAGTAGAAGGTGATAATCTTTCTTTTTTACAAGCAATTTTTACCGCTACCTCAGCAACCTGCGTTACTGGCTTGGTAGTAGTTGATACAGGTACATATTTCACAAGTTTTGGGCAATTTGTCATTTTACTTATGATCCAGTTGGGTGGATTAGGGTTTATGACAGTTGCGACTTTTTTGTTTATCGCTATGGGTAAGAGAATATCTTTGAAAGAGCGAATGACGATGGCTGAATCTTTAGGAGAATCGCGTTTACAAGGGATAATCAAATTAGCAATAAATGTATTGAAAATGACTTTTTTACTTGAGTTTATCGGAGCGTTGTTGTTATCGATCCGTTTCATACCATTATATGGATTATTCAAGGGCGTTTGGTATTCATTATTTCATAGTGTTTCGGCATTTTGTAACGCTGGTTTTGATCTGATCGGCAATTATACTTCTTTTACAGGGTTTGTAAGCGATCCTATCATTAACTTTACTATTATGTTTTTGGTCATAATTGGTGGTTTAGGATTTGCGGTTATCGTTGACGTGATTCGTAAAAGATCATTTGTTAATTTAAGGATTCATACGAAATTAGTATTGATCATGACTGGTGTATTGATCTTTGGTGGTTCATTGTTATTCTTATTGTTGGAATTTAATAATCCTGAGACCTTAGGAGTTCTAAGTTTTCCTCAGAAGATCCTAGCTGCAACTTTTCAATCAGTTACCACTCGTACTGCAGGATTTAATACGATATCGCAAATTGGATTAACTGACGCTAGTAAGTTTTTATCGATCATCTTTATGTTTATTGGAGGATCACCAGCTGGTACTGCTGGTGGTATTAAGACAAGTACTGTCGCTGTATTGGTGATGATCGTCTTTTCACTAATGCGTAAGCATGATGATGTTGAAGCATTTAAAAAAAGAGTAAGTATCAACGTTTTACGTAAATCATTAGCGATCTTCTTTATTGCCTTGACGACATTGATAATTGCTGTTATGATCATCTCTACTGGTGAAAAAGGTACGATCGTAAAAGATGTTGGTTTCTTGAATCAATTATTTGAAGCTACTTCAGCTATTGGTACAGTAGGCCTTTCAACCGGAGTAACTGGAAATGCTACAAGTCTAACCTTGAGCGTATTGATCGTATTGATGTTTTTGGGAAGAGTAGGACTATTAACGGTGGTTTTCGCTTTAGGTAGTAAAGCAGAAGAATCACGTATCAAATATCCAGAAGAAGACGTAATGGTCGGATAAGGAGGGTATATGGCAAAGAATATCATTATAATTGGCATTGGCCGATTTGGATTTAGTGTAGCGAAAACTTTATGTCAGTTAGGACATCAAGTTTTGGCTGTTGATGTGGATGAGAACCGGATCAAGGTAGCGGATGGGTATGTTACCCACACCGTACAAGCAGATACAACAGATGAAAGAGCACTTTCACAATTGGGAATACGAAATTTTGATTATGTCATAATCAGTATGGGTGATGATATTAGGTCATCGATCTTAACTACAGTATTATGTAAAGAACAAGGTGCTAAATATATAGTAGCTAAGGCTTCAGATAGCTTGCATGCTAAATTATTATATAAGACAGGTGCTGACAAGGTAGTCCAACCTGAAAGTGAAGCAGGTGTTAGATTAGCCCGATCACTTGTTTCAGAGAATATCATTGATTATCTGGAATTATCAGAAGAATATAGTGTCCATGAGATAAGGATACCAAAGATTTGGGTTGGAAAGACACTTGCCGAGTTAGATGTTAGAGCTAAGTATGATGTTTCGGTAATTGGAATTAGAAGACAAAATGAGATTATGGTCGCACTTGATCCAACTGAGCCTTTCTTAGCTGGTGATATAATCATCATGATTGGATCAAATGATGGATTTACTCAGATTTGTAAATTGAAATCTTAAGCTTAAGTATAGATCATATCAACCGATATGATCTTTTTAAGTAATAATCGATCTAAATGCTTGCGAATTTAAGGATTTATCCTATAATTATATTTGTTATTGGGGGCGTAGCTCACCTGGGAGAGCGTTTGACTGGCAGTCAAAAGGTAGTCGGTTCGAGCCCGATCGTCTCCACCAATATAAAAATACCCATTAGGGTTAAAACTGCGATCAATATCGATTAGCAGTTTTTTATTTTTTTAATAGCTTAATATGAATATGCTATAATAGAATAGCAGTTCGTCAAGGAGGTAATATGTTAAAGAAAATATCAGCATTCGCTGTTATAGCGTGGCTATTAGGTTGTTTTGTGGCGTATTATATTGTTTTGCCACCAATAAATCCAACAAGTTTTAGTTTTTGGGCTTTCTTTACACCGGCATTATTGATACCGGTAGTTTTGATTACCCAAACATATAGTTTAAAAAATGGTTTTGATCAAGGGAAAGCCTTTTACCCGATGGTCATTGTCATTATCGCAGTCATCATCTTCTTTGCTGGAATGGTGATCGCTAGTCCAATCTTTAATTCAAAGATCTATACAGAGCGG
>JAQUCI010000007.1 GCA_028686295.1 Erysipelotrichaceae bacterium
CAAATCTTTATCTTGCGAAATTTGTTGATGCGATCGTCGTTTCTTATAAGGAATCATTAGCTCAGTTTAAAAACGACAGGATTTATTATCTTGGAAATCCTCGTGTTTATCAGATTAAAGATCAAATATCAACGACTATCCTAGACGAATATGGATTAGACAAAGAAAAACCGATCATCTTGATCGTTATGGGGTCACAAGGATCTGCAAGTATTAATCGGATAATGAAAGATGTTTTAAGAATTTTAGATTCGAAAGATTATCAAATCGTTTATGTAACGGGGAAAGCCTACTATGAATCATTTAAGGAAAAAAATAAATACAAATCACATATTCATATCTTACCGTTTGTTAAGCAATCACAACTTTTGCCATATGTTGATTTAATCATAACGCGTGGCGGGGCGACAACGGCAACCGAGATATGTGCATTTGGTGTAAGCAGCATAATCATACCCAGTCCTTTTGTACCAAATAATCATCAAGAGATTAATGCTCAAGCTCTTGTGAATAAAAAAGCAGCTACCATGATCAAAGAGAAACAATTAGAAGCAAATTTATTAATAAATAAGATTGATGAACTAATGGAAAACAATCAATTAAGGCAAATAATGAGCGCAAATGCTAAATCATTAAGTTTAACTGATGCAGCAGAGAAGATTATCGAACTTATGAATTCGGTGGTTGATAACTTTGATAAGAACTAAACAAGATGGAGTCGAGCTTATATTAGCTAAACAACTAGAGAGAAAAAAGAAGATAAGAAAAAGAAAATTTAGACAAAGATTCTTTATCATCATGATCTGCTTTACCTTTTTTATCAGTTTTTTTCTTTATATCGAATCGGATCTTTCACGTATAAACTATATCAAGATTTCGGGATTAAAATATTTCGATAAAGATGATATTTATGAATTGGCTAATATTAATAATGATGATTTGTTTCTATTAACATTTTCATCTTTGATAAAGACTAAGCTTATTAAAAATGAAATGATCACTGATGTTTCGGTTTATAAGGATAAACAAAGAAATCTCAACATTGTGATAAAAGAAAAGAGATTGTTGGCTTATCTTTATGATGAAGAACCATATTTTATCACCGAAGATGGTCATTTGTTGTTAATGAATCAAGAAAAACAAAGCTTAATCGTTAATTTGCCTTTAATTGTTGATATCGAAATAGATAAACTTAGTAGTATTGCCTTAGCTTTAGCTAATTTAAGTGATGATATCATCAATAACATAACCGAAATTCATCATTATGAAAGTTCATATGATGAAAATATGTTGAAAATTATCATGATTGATGGTAATCAACTGTTTACTTCTTTGTCTGCCATCGATACTGTAAACAATTATTTTTCGTTCGTTAAAGCACTTAATTTAACAAATTCTTGTATATTTATTGATGAAAGTAGCAAAACTGCGTATTCTAGTTCGTGTCCACTTGTTCCATAATTTGAGTGTGATACAATTATTTTACAAACCACGATTATTTGTTTATAATACCGTGGGTAAGGAGGAATGTTATGCCTATCGAAAGAAATACTAATCTTGGTAATATCAATATATCTGAAGATGCTATCGCTACATTAGCTGGTGGGATCGTTGCGGAGTGTTATGGTGTTGTTGGGATGGCAAGTCAAAAATTACTAAAAGATGGCTTAGCTGAACTGTTAAAGCGTGAAAATTACAGTAAAGGGATCATCGTTCGTAAGATTGATGAAAAATATGAATTAGACCTGTTTATCGTTATCAGCTTTGGGGTAAAGATATCAGAAGTAGTTACTGAGGTACAAAAAAAAGTAAAATACGAATTAGAAAGATCTTTAGACATAGCGTTTAATGCTGTAAATGTTTATGTTCAAGGCATAAAGATTAACGAGTAGTGCTATGGAAAAATTGAATGGAAAACTATTTAGGGCCATGCTGGAAAACGGCTCTAATAATTTGGCTAACAATAGATTCGATGTTGATGCTTTAAATGTATTCCCAGTACCGGATGGTGATACTGGCACTAATATGCATTTAACTTTTACTAGTGGCGTTAAAGAAACACATGGTGTATTGGTTGATAATGTCGCTAATATCGCAAAAGTATTATCTAAAGGTTTATTGATGGGAGCTCGGGGTAATTCAGGAGTAATCTTATCCCAAATCTTTAGAGGTTTTAGTATTGGTGTTGAAGATAAAGAAGAAGTTGATGCTTTGACTTTAGCTCAAGCGTTTTTTAAAGGTTCACAGATTGCTTATAAAGCAGTAATGAAGCCAGTTGAAGGAACTATCTTAACGGTGATAAGAGAGGCAGCTGAAGCAGCGTTAGCTTATGTTAAAAAGAATCCTGATTGTGCTATCGATACTTATATGGAAGTATTATTAAAGGAAGCCCATAAATCACTTGATCATACTCCTGAATTATTACCAATATTAAAGGAAGTGGGTGTTGTTGATAGTGGTGGCTATGGCCTTATAACAATCTTAGAAGGCTTCATGGAAGCCATCAAAGGATCAAAGATCGAACTTTTAACACAAACTCAAACAACTGAAAATGTACAAGCAAAAATTGAAAATGAGGAATTTGGTTATTGTACTGAGTTTATCGTACGATTATCAGATAATGGCAAGCTGCTATTTGAAGAAGAGAAATTACGTCGTAATCTAGCACGTATTGGTGACTCCTTAGTTGTCGTACAAGATGAAGATTTGGTTAAGGTTCATGTTCATACGATGATGCCAGGTGATGCTTTGAATATGGCTCAAAGATATGGTGAATTTGTGAAATTAAAGATTGAAAACATGCAAGAACAACATGAACACTTGATCGAGATGGCTGCTCCACACAAAAAATATGCAATTATCAGTGTTGCGGCCGGACAAGGATTGATTGATCTATTTAAGGATCTTAGAGTTGATACCATTATTAATGGCGGGCAAACTATGAATCCATCAACTGAAGATTTCGCTGAGGCTATCAAAAACTTAAATGCCGATCATATCATGATACTACCAAACAACAGTAATATCATATTGGCAGCACAACAAGTTAAAGATTTATTCCTTGATAAAGATATCATTGTTATACCAACGACTACGATACCACAAGGATTATCAGCTTGTATGATGTTTAATCCAGAGGTTGAAATTGAAGAGAATGTTAATGAGATGCAACAAGCAATGCAAAAAGTTGTAACTGGTCAGATTACATATGCGATCAAGGATACTAATTTTGACGGTATAAAGATTATCAAAGATGATTTTATTGGTATTAAAGATAAAGATATCGTAGTGACAAATAGTGATAAAATATCTGCGACTAAAGAACTGATCGATAAGATCATGTTTGAAGATGCCGAAATCGTTACTATCATCGCTGGCGAAAATGCAACAAGTGATGAAGTTAATCTGGTACAAGAATATATAACATCGAATTATGATGTTGAAGCTGATGTTTATGTAGGACAACAACCTGTTTATAGTTTCATTTTTGGTGTCGAATAAGGGCTTTGCCCTTTTCTATATAAGGGTTATGGATCAAAAAATACTAACAAAAAAAGAAGTTGAAATATTAAAAGAAATGGATATTACGTCTATCGAACAGTTGATAACGCATTATCCTTTTCGTTATGAAAAAGTTGAGATCAAACCTTATCGAGAATGGATGATCGAAGATAAGATATATATCGAAGCTAGGGTTATAAGTACGATCTCTTTATTGCGTAAAGGAAAACTAGCGATTGGTAGGTTTGATGTCTTAAGTGAAGACGAAGTATTCCATATAACGATTTTTAATCGTCCTTGGATTAAAAGTTTAAAACTGAATTCCATGATCACGATCTTTGGTAAATATGATGGTAATAGAAAAATAACAGCTCTAAAATACAACTTGCGTCCTTTATATGAACAACTTGGTATAACTCCAGTATACAATCTAAAAAACAAGATCACGCAAGCATCATTCATTAACATAATGAAGAAAACACTCAAACACAATCATTTTTATGACTTGATTCCTGAATCTTTAAAGGTAAAATATAAACTTATTGATCGTCATGATGCTTTAACCAAGATACATTTTCCAAATAATGATAATGATATAAAAATTGCAACACGTTACCTAAAATACGAAGAGTTTCTGAAACTTCAATTAATAATAATTTCAAGAAGACAACAATTCACGATCAATGATCTAAGATATAAGAAAATATTTAATGTTGACGAGGTCTTTAGACTAGTAAATAATCTACCGTTTATTTTGACTAATGATCAACTTAAGGCGGTTAATGATATTATCGCTGATCTAAACGATGATAAACCGATGTATCGTTTGATTCAAGGTGATGTAGGGTGTGGAAAAACAATAGTAGCAGCAATTGGCATATATGCATGTTATCTTTCGGGATATCAAATTGCCTTTATGGCTCCAACAGAAGTTTTAGTTAAACAGCAATTCGCTGAACTAAAACAAATATTCAAACATACTAATATGAAAATTGGACTTCTATATTCAGCAATGAATTTAACTGATAAAAAGGATACACTTGATGATTTATATAACGATAAAATTGATTTGATCGTAGGAACACATGCTTTAATTCAGAATGATGTTAAGTTTTCTAAACTAGGAATGATAATAACTGATGAGCAACATCGGTTTGGTGTTAATCAAAGAAGAAAACTTATCGATAAAGGTGATTTTGTTGATATATTAGTAATGAGTGCTACACCTATTCCACGTACTTTGACTAATGTTATCTATAATGATATGGATGTAAGCAATATCTATACTTTGCCGGTTGGTCGTAAACCTGTCATAACTAAATTGATCAAAGAGAATTCGATTAAGAGCTTTATAAGTGAAATTTTGATCAAAATCGATCAGGGTGCTATGTGTTATGTTGTTTGTCCAGCGATTAGTGAGGATAATGATCTTGGTGTTAGAAATACGACATCAATCTTTAAAGCACTTAAAAAGGAACTAAATGATAGGTATGCGATTGGGATGTTACATGGTAAAATGGATAGTAGCCAAAAAGAAAAGGTTATCCAGCAATTTAAAGAAGGAAAGACTCAAATTTTAGTTACCACAACAGTTGTTGAGGTTGGTGTCAACATTAAAGCAGCTAATCTAATGGTCATCTATAATGCAGATCGATTTGGACTTTCTACTTTACATCAATTGCGAGGAAGAATAAAAAGATCTGATAAGCAAGGATACTGTTATCTTTTAAGTGAAACACAAGATGAACAAAGCTTACAACGTCTTCAAGTTTTGGTGGATAGTGATGATGGTTTTCAAATTGCTGAGGATGATCTAAGATTAAGAGGACCAGGTGATCTTTTTGGCACAAGACAAAGTGGTTTACCTAGTTTGAATTTAGGCAACATGATAACCGACGCTAAGATAATCCAAGTTGCTAAACAAGATGCGTATACAATCTTAAGCAATAAAAATGCAGACAACAAAGAAATTAGATTGTATATTGATGATTTTTTGAAGTCAAATGATTTTATCGATTAAGGAGGCCATATGAGAATAGCTATTGATGCCATGGGAAACGATAATGGATCACAAGTGTTTGTGGATGCGATTAAAATGTTTTTACATGATTTTAATGATGTGAATATTGTCGTCTATGGTAAAGAAGAAGAATTTTTATGTTTTAAAGATCAAGATAATATTGAAATAATTGATTGTCACCAATATATAACAATGGATGATGGTCTTTTAGCAGTTAAAAGGAAAATTGATTCTAGTATGAGTAAGATACTTACTGATCTTGCTGAGAATAGAATTGACGGTGTAGTTTCTGCTGGTTCAACTGGAGCATTATTGACTCTATCTATCGCAAAGATCAAAACGATCTCTACTATTGAAAGACCCTGTCTTCTCGCCACAGTACCATCAACTACAGACCGTGTTTTTCAATATTTAGATATGGGAGCCAACAGCGACACAAGTGCGCATAATATTCATCAATTTGCTTTGATGGGACAGATTTATTCTAAGATCGTTTTTAAAGTTGAACATCCCCATGTTCGATTATTAAATATCGGAGTTGAAAAGGGTAAGGGTGATAAATTACATAAGGAAGCTTTCGAATTATTAAATAATGATGATAGGCTGATATTTGGTGGTAACATTGAAGGTAGAGATATGTTTAATGGTGAAGCTGACGTCATCGTTACTGATGGATTTAGTGGCAATATGACACTGAAGGCAATAGAAGGTACAGCTCATTTTGCCTTTGATCAACTCAAATCGGCAATCTATAGTAGTACTTTATCAAAAATAGCTGGTTTGCTACTTAAGAAAACACTCGTTCAAGTTAAAGATAAATTGGATTATTCACGATATGGTGGCGCGGTTTTGATCGGTCTGGAGAAACCTGTAGTTAAGGCTCATGGATCAAGTAATGCAAAAGCGATCTATAATGCATTAATAAGATTACATGTGATCATAAAAAATGATACAATCAATATATTAAAGAGGGAATTACAATGACGATTTACGATTGGCTAAATAAAAGAGGGATTACTGTAAAAAACCGTAAACTCATTGATCAATCATTTATTCATTCATCATATGTCAATGAACATAAGAATTTAACTAAAGATAACGAAAGATTAGAATTTATGGGTGATGCTGTTTTACAGATATGGTCTAGTTTACATTTATTCAAAGTTACTCCACCACTTGATGAGGGGAAAATGACAACTTACCGAGCTAGCATGGTTTGTGAAAAAGCTTTAGCGGAGTATGGGATAAAGCTTGGCTTAAATAAATATTTGAAACTTGGTCTTGGCGAAGAAAAAACAGGAGGAAGAACTCGTGATTCGATCGTTGCCAACATGTTTGAAGCTTTTATTGGAGCTTTATATCTTGATAGCGGCTTTTCATCGATTGAGAAAATCATGAGTGAGGTGGTAAGTTTTGATAATATTGGTGATATTGAGAATTCAATATCGGATTACAAAACTAAACTACAAGAATATGTTCAATCAGATGTCAGAAAGACCGTTACCTATGATGTCATAAATGTAAGTGGTCCTAGTAACAGACCCTTATTTAAGATCAACGTCGTCTTAGACAATATCATACTTGGAACTGGCGAAGGTAATAGTAAGAAAAAAGCAGAACAAGCAGCTGCTAAAAATGCTTTTGAAAAAATGGTGAAATGATCATGAATTGTGATTGTCTTATAAATGATAGTAGTTCTATCAAAGATGTGTTGAGTAAATTTGATATCGATGATAAAGATTGTTTTAAGCGCTATGTTCTGGCGCTAAATAAATATAGAAAGTATTTTAATGATGATAACATTAGTGTTTTTAAAACACCTGGAAGAATTGAAATTTGTGGTAATCATACAGATCACCAAAATGGGCAGATAATTGCTGCTGCCATTGATGTCGATACCATTGCTGTTGTAAGCAAAGCAAATCATATAACTATTTACTCAGAAGGTTTTAGTGTTATTAAACTTACTTTGGATGATATTGGTTTTAAGGAGGAAGAAAAATTCACTTCTATCGCTTTGATAAAAGGAGTGTTAAATCGATTTAGACAGATCGGTTTAAATGTTGGTGGATTCAATGCTTATATAACGTCTAATATTAATTCTGGATCTGGTATGTCAAGCAGTGCAAATTTCACCGTCTTGATCGCTACGATAATCGATCATCTATATAATCAAAGTAAAACTGATAAGATTGAGATTGCGAAGATAGCCCAGTATAGTGAAGTTAAATATTTTTGTAAACCCGTAGGCTTAATGGATCAGCTAGCTTGTGCGTTTGGTGGTATCATTCATGTCAATTTTAAAGAACCAGATTCACCTGTAGTAACTAAGATTGATAACATCTTCAAAAAACACAACCAAATATTAGCATTGGTAATGACAAGAACATCACATGAGAATCTAAACAACGAGTATTCAGCTATTGTTGATGAAATGAAAATGGTGGCCAAACACTTTGATCAAGATTTGTTATCTCAGTTATCTCATGACTTTTTTTATGATAATGTAGATAAATTGATAAACATCAATAACGAGCGAGCTATACTGCGTTCACATCATTTCTTTACAGAGAATGAAAGAGTAGAAAAACTTTTAGCAGCGATTAATAATGATAATCTTGATCATGTTCATATATTGCTTAAACAATCCGGCTATTCATCCTATATGTATTTACAAAATGTATACTTACCCAATGATCATATTAATCAGAACATGGCTTTAATCTTAGCGATGACTGAATATTTCTTTAATGATAAAATGGCAAGTTTTCGAGTACATGGTGGTGGATTTGGTGGAACAATACTTGTTTGTATGGATGAGAGCTTGGGCTTTTTGTATAAGCAATTTATTGAGAAGCTAACTGGTGCAAACACTTGTAAATTTGTACATATTGATGAACAGGGTAGTATTTGTTTATTAGAGTAAGGAGTGATTTGATGGATTTAATAACATTAATTAATAAATCAAAATTTACAAACGAAGAACTTAAAGATATTGATACGGCTTTTATAGATCGACCAATTCATATTAAGAAAGACAAATTGGTCGTTTTAAAATTACACGTTGATAAAACCTTAAGTTTTGATCTTTATAAAAAATTATTAGATCATTTTATCGAAAGATTAAAGTGTTCGATCAAATTAATAATAATAGTTAAAAAATGTCAAATTGATTCATTTGAAGCTCAAAATTATCTTAATTATCTTTCTGGGTTATTTAGTGGTGGTCGTATCTTTAATAATGCAATGGCCATTGTTGATAAAGATAAATTGAGTCTTGTATTTGCAAATCAGCATTTAGTTGATAAAGCTATACCATTATTTGATGATATGCAAACACGGTTGCATGATTGTGGAATTACCTTTTCAATTGAAATTAAAAATAAAACTGAACAACAAAAAGTTAAGAAGATCATTTCTAAAAATGATCTATATTCAAAACGAACGATTAGTTCTTTAAATCGTCCACAGCGAGATGTAGAGCTTGACCTAATCATCTATAAGATCGAAGAAGGTAATCCTTACCGTCGGAATAATCAGCCAGTTATCATCAATTATTACTTAAAAGATAATACCGGTTATATAATTGGAAAAAGAGAAGTATCTGAATCACTAAAAGATAGAGCATTAGGTGAATTTCAAATTGATGATCAAGTAACTGTAAGAGCGGATGTGAGATTATTTAGATTAAATAACGAGCTAGAATTAATGATCACAGATATTTTTAAGAACAATCATACTAGTGTAGCGATTGATGATGCATTAGAGAAAAGGATTGAATTACACGCTCATACTAAATATTCTGAAATGGATGCTGTATGTGATCTAGAAAGATTAATAAAGAAAGCTTTCGATTGGAATCATGATGCAATCGCGATCACTGATCATATGGTGGTACAAGCTTATCCAAAAGCACAAATTTACTTAAATAAACTATTAAAAAATGATAAATCAAAAGACTTTAAGATTATATATGGTATAGAGATGAACATGATTGACCCAGACCTAAATATTGTTATTAATAGCGATCACAGAAGTCTAAATGAAGATTATGTGGTATTTGACTTAGAGACAACCGGGTTATCAGCACGTTATGATCAAATAATAGAGTTTGGTGCTGTCAAGATTCAAAATGGAACCATTACAGATAAACTTCAACTATTCATTAACCCACGACTGAAACTAAGTGATTTTACGATAAATATGACTAATATCACTCAAAATGATGTTGATAATGGTTTGCTTTTAGTTGAAGCTTTTCCAAAGATTTTAGCTTTTTTCAAGGATGCGACGCTCGTTGCACAGAATGCAACATTTGATGTTGGTTTTTTGAATGCTAAAATGAATGAATATAATCTTGGTAAGCTCAAAAATCCTATAATTGACACATTAGATATGGCAAGAGCTCTAAATAAAGAGAAGAAACGTTATCGATTAGGTAATATCGCAAAAATTTATAAAATAGATTATGATGAAAATGTTGCACATCGTGCGGATTATGACGCTAATATAACTGCTCAAATATTCATACTAATGCTTACTGAAGCACAAAATAGATTAGTAATGCAAGGAATAGACATTAAAGATCAAACGCTAGAGCAATTACAAAAGTTTAGTGATGATGAATCATTTAAGAAAGTTATTAAAAAACATGTTACATTACTTGCTAAAAATCAAGATGGAATTAAAGATATATTTAAACTAGTATCAATCTCACACACCGATTATCTTGTGTTTTCCGGTAAAGCAAACAATAAAAATGGTAGTGATGAATACATGGCAGAGCCGCGAATTCCTCGATGCATAATAAATGATAATCGTGAAAATCTTTTAGTTGGCAGTGCTTGTTTGAATGGCGAATTATTTGAGATTGCAGCGAATCAAACACAAGATCAACTTGAAGAAGCAATCAAGTTTTATGATTATATCGAAGTACAACCGCCTGAAAATTACTATCACCTTATAGAGGACAATCGTATACCAAACAAAGAACGATTATTTCAGATATTAAATAACTTAATATCTACATCTGAAAAAATGGGTAAGATAGTAGTAGCTACAGGAGATGTTCATTATGTTGAACCAGAAGATAAACTGTTAAGAGATATTTATATTCACTCCAAAGGAATAGGAGGCACAGTTCATCCTTTGTTTATCTACAACAATGCTCGGCGAGTTAATAGCGTATCACCAGATCAGCATTTACGTACAACCAATGAAATGTTAAAATGCTTCGATTTCTTGGATGATAATATCAAAAGAAAAATTGTTATTGATAATACTAAACTTATCAATCAAATGATTGATAAATGTTATCCTATTAAAGACAGTCTTTATACTCCAAAGATTGAAGGATCAGATGAACTGCTTACCGAATTGTGTTATAAAAACGCTTATGAAACATATGGTAAGCCATTACCAAAGATAATTGAAGATCGACTTCAGATTGAACTTGATTCTATTATCAAAAATGGATATGGTGTCATATATTATACAGCGTACTTACTTGTTAAAAAATCAAATGAAGATGGTTATCTTGTTGGATCACGTGGTTCTGTTGGATCAAGTTTTGTTGCTACAATGGCTAATATAACCGAAGTTAATCCATTACCAGCACATTATATTTGCTCGACTTGTCATCATAGCGATTTCAATGTCATTGCCGATAGTGGATATGATCTTCCTGATAAGAAATGTCCGAATTGTGGTAGTATAATGCATGGCGAAGGACAGGACATCCCTTTTGAAACATTCTTGGGTTTTGAGGGAGATAAAGTTCCAGATATTGATTTGAATTTTTCAAGTGAATATCAAGAAAAAGCCCATGCTTACACCAAAGATATTTTTGGTGAGGACAAGGTATTTCGTGCTGGTACGATTAATACAGTAGCTGAGAAAACTGCTTATGGATATCTTAAGGGATATATGGAATCGATGCAATTAGAAAAGGAATTTACCTCAGCGGAAAGAACTTATATCGCTCAAAGATGCGAAAATGTTAAACGCACTACTGGACAACATCCAGGTGGCATCGTTGTTATTCCTAAAGATATGGATGTTCATGATTTTACTCCTTATCAGTATCCGGCTAATAACCCAAATAGCGAATGGCGCACTACTCATTTCGAATTCAATGATATTCATGATAATATCCTTAAATTGGATATTTTAGGTCATGTTGATCCTACGGCTATGCGATTATTGGAGCGATTAACTAATGTTGATGTCCGGAAAATACCCATGAATGATAATGCGACGATATCGTTATTTTATTCTGTAAAAGCTCTTAAAATAAACGATAAGGGGTTCAAAGAGAAAACGGGTGCTATGGGATTACCTGAATTTGGAACTAAATTTGTCAGAGGCATACTTGAAGAGGCTAAGCCAAAGAGTTTTTCTGATCTATTACGTATCTCAGGACTTAGCCATGGTACTGATGTTTGGACTAATAATGCAAAGGATCTTATTAAAAGGGGTATTTTATTAAACGATGTCATTGGTTGTCGGGATGATATAATGGTTTATTTGATAAAAAAAGGTCTTCCATCAAGAGAAGCCTTTGAGATTATGGAATCTGTAAGAAAGGGAAAAGGCTTAAGAACTGACTGGATAGCTAACATGAAAGCTAACAAAGTACCTGATTGGTACATCGATTCATGTCAAAAAATCAAATATATGTTCCCAAAAGCCCATGCCGTCGCATATTGCATCATGGCAGTTAGAGTTGGTTGGTTTAAGATCAATTATCCATTGCAATACTATATTTCATATTTCACATTAAGATGTAATGCATATGACATAAAGACAATGTGTGATTCATACCAAGTAGTTGTAGAACGTTATAATGAATTACTAAGAAGATCATTGGATAAGGAAGAAAAGAAGATGTTAACTACTAAGGAATCAGAATTAATTAACACATTAGAAGTTACAAGAGAGATGATGGCAAGAGGTTACCGATTTTCAAAGATATCTTTAGAATTTTCTACCGCTGATGAGTTTATTATAGACCCAAGTGATAATAGTGCTTTGATCCCACCATTTATTACGATCGATGGCTTAGGATTGAATGTTGCTAGATCCATTGTCTTGGCTAGAGATGAAAAAATGTTTATCTCTAAACAAGACTTGTTGACCAGAACTCAAATTAGTAGTACATTATTGAAGAAACTAGATGATTTAAGAGTATTAGACCATTTACAAAATGAAAATCAATTACAGTTATTTTAGGAGGTTATATGAATCAAGTTAAATGTCAAAGATGTGGTAAAGTTATTGAATTAAATGCTAAAACCGCAAGAAAGAAAATTAAATGTCCACATTGTAATTTAATAATGAAACAAGATAAAAAGACCGATCGAAGATTAATGTTTGCTAAATTTGCCTATGTGTTTGCTTTTATCTTGATCGTTAGTCTTATATATAGTCTATTTAGAGAAGTAATAGACGATTTATTCAGTATTGTGATCATCTTGATTGCTGGATTAGTTAGTGCTGGTACATCAGATTTTGTTGCAGATCTGTTGGTGTTTAAAATCTTTGGTAAATCCTATATCAAGTCAGATGATTGATTTGCATTTTAACTAATAATATATTACAATAATAGACGATTAAGGGAGTGGGTTACCACTCCTTCGTTATTGTTAAAGGAGAACTATGAGTGATACAGAAAAGATCAAACAGTTAATTTCGCCAGTTATTTCGGAACTTTCTTTAAAGTTATATGATGTCGAATGGACAATTGAGAGTAAACAGAAGATGTTACGAATTAGTATTACCGATCAATTTGATATGATTGATCTTGATATGTGTTCTTTGGTAAGTGAGAAATTCTCATCGATACTTGATCAACAACCTGATCTAGACTTCCCATATATCTTGGAGGTTTGTTCTCCCGGCGCTGAGAGGGAACTCAAAAAGCATGATGATATCTTGGCTGCGCTTGATCAATATGTCTATGTTAAACTAAAAGAGCCTAAACAGGGGCTATCAGAAGTGATTGGATTCTTAAAAGAAGTTAATGATGATCATATATGTATTAGCTACAAAGATAAGACCAGAGACAAGACACTAAACATCCAAATAAACAATATAGCATTTATTCGCTTAGCGATAAAATTCTAAAAGGAGATAAAAATGAATTGCAATGATTTTCTAAAAGCTATGACATTGATCGAAAGTGATCGTAGTATCGACAAAAATATCGTCATAGCGGCACTGAGCGAAGCTTTAGTAAAAGCATATCGCAAACATGTTGATATACCAGATGCGCTTGTTCGTGTAGATATTAATGAGCAAACTGGCGATATCAAGATGTACCAACAGTTCAAAGTAGTGGAAAAAGTTGAGATTGATGAACTTGAAATAGCATTGGAGAAAGCTAAGGAGTTAGATCAACAACTGAATCTTGACGACTTCTATGAAGAAGAAGTATCTGTCGATAATCTTGGACGTGCAGCGGCTTTATTGGCTAAAAACGTTTTAAAGCAGAAGATAAGAGAAGCTGAAAAACAAGCTGTCTACGATGAGTATATTGATAAATTAGATGAGATGGTATTAGGAAATATCGAATCAGTGGAAGAAAAATTTATTGTTATAAACTTGGGTAAAACATTAGCTTTAATGCCTAAGATGGCTCAAATACCAAATGAGCGCTATTATGAAGGGCAAAAAGTTAGAGTAGTTATAACTGAAGTCAATAAGGATACCAAAGGTGCTCAAGTGTTGGTGTCAAGATCTGATCCAAAACTGGTAAGACGGCTATTTGAAAAAGAAGTTCCAGAGATATTTCAAGGAATAGTAGAAATAAAGGCTTTGGCTCGAGAAGCTGGCGAAAGAACTAAGATGGCCGTATACTCAAAGAACCCGGACATAGATCCGATTGGCGCTTGTATTGGTCCAAGAGGATCAAGAGTTCAAATCGTTATCGAAGAACTTAAAGGTGAGAAGATAGATATATTTGAATGGAGTGACAATGTTGAAGAATTGATTAAAAATGCATTAGCACCTGCTCAAATTCTAGCTGTTATCCCATCGCTTGAGAAAAAGGGATTACTAGTCATCGTTGATGATAATCAATTATCATTAGCTATTGGCAAAAAAGGTAAGAATGCACGTCTTGCTGTTAAATTGACAAATAATCGAATTGATATTAAGACCAAGACCGATCTTGAAGAACAAGGTATTGATTATAAACAATTAGCCTTTGATTATGCTATCCAACAAGAGAAACAAAAACGTGAAAAGGCTGCTGCAGAATTGGCTAAATTAGCAGAAAAAGAAAAAGTAACAGAAACTGTTGAGAAAGCTTCTAACATAGATGAAGTTATCGCTCAAGAAGAAATTGTCTTGAAAGTCGATAAGCCAAGTAAAAAAACTCCAGTTGAAAAACCTGTTAAGAAGATCAAAAAACCTCTTCGAGAACGGACTGAATATGTATCAAAATTTGAAAGACTTGCTGAAGGTGGAAAACCTGTCGAAAAGAAAGAGAAATTACCATACAAAAGAAGAAAAGAAGCAGAAGTCGAAGAACGTAAATTTAAATCAATTGATATCAGAAAAGAAAAGGAATATGAAATTAAACCAGAATATAGCCCAGAAGAATTAGCTGAGATTGAAGCAAGACAAGCAGAGATTGAGAATAGCTGGGTAGATGATGAAATTGATTTTGATGAATTCGAAGAATATTACGAAGAATAGATAGGAGGAATCATCATGCGTAAGATCCCTTTGAGAAAGTGTTTAGCTACTCAGGAACAATTACCTAAAAAAGAACTGATCAGAATCGTTCGCTCAGTTGATGGTAAAGTTTTGGTTGATAAAACAGGTAAAGTAAACGGGCGTGGTGCTTATCTTAAGAAATCTATTGATGCTATAGCTTTAGCTAAGAAAACAAATGTACTAAGAAGAGCTTTAGAGTGTGAAATACCTGATAGTATTTATACTGAATTATTAGAGGTTGTTAATGAGTAGTGTTTTTGGCTTGATTGGTATAGCTAAAAAGGCGAATATGATCATATTTGGTGATGCATTATTGAATGCTTTTAAAGAAAAAAAGATCAAATTACTGATCGTTACTAATGATGCATCTTCAAGAACCAAAAAGCACATGTTATCAAAATGTGATCATTATCATGTTGATTATATATTTGAATTTGATGCTATTGAGCTTAACAAAGCAATTGGTAGATCAAACATCAAAGCAATTGGTATCATTGATACTAATCTAGCTAACAGAGTATATGAATTATATAGAAACGAGGTGGGTTAATGGCGAGACCAAAAAAGACGAATAATCGTAAGAAGCGATCAAACAATGAAAGACAAACGTTTAAGCCAAAAAAGAATTTTCCAACAGAGATAACCTATTATGAAGGGATAACCGTTGGTGATTTGGCTGAAAGAACTGGTCGTAACGCAAGTGATATCATTAAGATCCTTTTCTTGCTTGGAAAAATGGTTACGATTAACACATCAATGGATGAAGAATCAATTCAATTAGTATGTTTAGATTTAAATATTGAAGCAACTAAAGAAGAAGAAAGCATTGATGAAGATTCATTAGAGGATTTAGAAGAAGATGATGAGAGATTACTAAAAGAAAGAGCCCCAATCGTTACGATAATGGGTCATGTTGACCATGGAAAGACAACTTTATTAGATACGATTAGGAAATCACATGTTGTTACTAGTGAATTTGGCGGAATAACTCAACATATAGGTGCTTATCAAGTAACCGTAAATAATAAGAAAATTACCTTCTTAGATACTCCAGGACATGAAGCTTTTACAGCGATGCGTGCTAGAGGAGCAAAGGTAACGGACATCACAGTTATTGTTGTTGCGGCGGATGATGGTGTTATGCCTCAAACAAAGGAAGCAGTTGACCATGCTAAAGCTGCCGCATGTCCTATCATCGTTGCTATCAATAAGATTGATAAGCCTAATGTCAATTTTGAGAGAATTATGAGTGAGATGGCTGATCTTGGATTAATGCCAGAGGAATGGGGCGGAGATACGATCTTTGTTAAACTTTCAGCTTTAACTGGTGAAGGTGTTAATAATCTATTAGAAACCATTGCCGTATTAAGTGAAGTCTTAAATCTTAGAGCTAATCCTGATCGTAATGCGTCAGGTACTGTAATTGAAGCTAAACTTGATAAAGGAAGAGGTCCTGTAACTACTTTGCTCATTCAAAACGGAACACTAAAGACAGGTGATACCCTTGTTGTTGGTGCTTGTTTTGGAAGAGTTCGAAAAATGACTGATGATCGTGGTAGAGAAATCAAAGAAGCTTTACCTTCATCGCCAGTTGAGATCATTGGTTTAAATGATGTACCAGTTGCTGGCGATAATTTTAAAGTATTTTCAAATGAAAAGAAAGCTCGTGACATAGCTTCTAGGCGTTCACAGAATAAGATTGAAAATGAACGTCATAGTTCAAGTGCTTTAAGCTTAGAAGACCTTTCAAGACAAATACAAGAGGGAGATGTGCAAGAGATACCGATCATCATTAAAGCTGATGTACAGGGTTCTGCTGAAGCTGTCAAGCAATCTTTTGAAAAGATTGATGTGATGGGTGTAAAAGTAAACGTAATTAGGAGCACTGCTGGAGCGATCAATGAAAGTGACATTATGCTAGCAAGTGCCTCAAATGCGCTAGTTTATGGTTTCAATGTTAGACCTGATGCTAATGTGAGAAGAAAAGCTACTGAAGAGAACGTTGAAATTCATCTACACAAGATCATCTATAAGGCTATCGAAGAAGTTGAAGCTGCTATGAAAGGAATGTTGGCTCCTGTATTCGAAGAGATAATCTTAGGGCAGGCAACAGTAAGGCAAATATTTAAAGTTAGTAAGATAGGTACTATTGCTGGTTGTATGGTTACTGATGGGAAATTTGTAAGAGATTGTTCTGTTAGATTGATTCGTAATGGCGTAGTTGTTTATGATGGAAAGCTTGGTTCTTTAAAAAGATTTCAGAATGATGTTAAAGAAGTTGCGGCTGGATATGAATGTGGTTTAACTATTCAAAACTTTAATGACCTAAAAGAAGGAGATATTCTTGAAGCTTATGGTCAAGAAGAAGTAGAACAGGTCTAATCATGCGTATTAGAACTGAAAGATTGGCTCAGACCATCAAAAAAGAAGTTTCTGAGATCATACAATTTTCATTAAAAGATAGAAGAGTTGGTTTTGTTACTGTTACCGATGTAACAGTAACAAATGATTTATCTTTTGCTAAAATATATATTAATATACTTGATGATGAGATAAAAGCTAAAGAAAGATTTAACAACCTTAAAAAAGCAAAAGGGTTTATTAGATCTGAACTAGCAAAGAAACTAACGACATACAAAGTACCACAATTGATCTTTATTTTTGATGAATCACTTAAAAAGGGTAATAGAATTGAAGAGATTATCAAAAATTTGTAAAAAAAGGCAAGTTAATTTACTTGTCTTTTTCTTCCCAAAGTGCCATTTGTTGTTGATTAGATAGCATTTTTAAAAAATTTTTTCTTGCTTGTGGATATTCTTTATATAATTTACTTAACATAATCTTAATATCTTGTCTTTTGCTAACACCATCTTGTGGACAATTTGATGGAATTATCGGTAATCCGATTTGTTCACATACAGTTGCGATTTCACTTTCATAAGCATAGATAAAAGGTCTTATTAAACTGACGTTATCACGGGATAGATACTGAACTGGCTGAAATGTAGCAATTTTACCACCATATATTTGATTCAAAAACAATGTTTCGACAGCATCATCTGCATTATGGCCAAGCGCTATCTTATTACAACCACTTTCTTTGCTTACTTTAACTAAAGCACCTTTCTTAAGATTTGAGCACAATGAGCAATCAAGATGATCATGTAATTTATGTAATTCAAGAATATTCTTGATCCTTGTCTTTTCAATTAATATCGTTACTCCCATTGATGAAAAGTATTGCAGTACTTTCTCGATTTCAATATCAAATCCAATATCAATAGAAATTCCAATTATTGAAAATGACTTTTGACTGAATCTTTGATAAAGGCTAAGACAATATAAAAGTAACATTGAATCTTTACCACCAGACAGCCCAACAGCTATCTTGTCGCCACTAGCGATCAAACCATATGCTTCATCGACTCTACGTAAGCTACCCAATATCTTCCTTAATAACATTGTATTCATCCTCACTTTGATATAATATCATAGTTTGTTATAATACCTTAAGAAATGAGGGATAATTTGAATAAGATCTTACTTGTTGATAAACCAACTGATATAACTTCGTTTGGTGTTATCGCCAGATTAAAGCGTAAGTTTAATATAAAGAAAATAGGTCATGCTGGAACATTAGATCCAAATGCGACTGGTCTTTTAATCGTTATGATTGATAAGGCGACGAAACTTTTACCATATATCAATGAAAAGACTAAAACTTATAGTTTTAGATTAAGATTAGGTATTCAAACAACAACTGGTGATATTTGGGGAGATGTTAAAGAGCAAGGTGTGATCAATGCAGTTGATCATTCGAACATAAATGAAATTGCTAATTCATTCATTGGAGAATACCAACAACTACCACCCATGGTTTCAGCTATCAAACATCGGGGTAAAAAACTATATGAATATGCTCGTGAGAATATCGAGATACATCGAGAATTACGGAATACCTACATCTATGAACTAAATCTTAAAATAGAAAACGAACAAGAAATAAGTGGAAGGGTAGTTTGTTCTAAGGGAACTTATGTTAGAACGCTGTGTGAAGATATTGGGAAAAGAATTGATAACTTAGCAACGATGATAGCTTTAAATAGAGATGCTATCGGTAACATTAGTGTTGATGAAGCTTTTACACTTGATCAAATTGAAAACGATGAGTTTGATTTTATAAACATTAGAAAAGTATTAAAGGATCAAGTATTTGTTGAGTATAATAATACCGATGATATATATAATGGTAGGGATATAAAACTCAACGAAACGAGTGATCGTGTTTTTATCACTAATAGCGATCAAATATTAGCTGTTTATGAGAGAGTAGTTGATAAAAGATATCATTGTGAAAGAGGATTATGGTAATGCAAGTTATATATGTAAATGGAGTTGAGAAGATTGATCAAGATAAACCGGTATCGGCCTGTATTGGACATTTTGATGGTGTACATCGAGGTCATCAAGCTTTGATAAATGATACCAAGAGGATTAGTAAAGAGCTCAATATATTAAGTGCTGTGATTACTTTTGATCCTGATCCATCTGCGGTATTAAATCACCAACAAACTAAACTGATCACAACACTTAATGAAAGATTAGCTATTTTTAAAGAATTCGAGATCGATATTGTTATCGTCATAAAATTTGATAATGAAATTGCTAATCAAGAACCAAATGAATTTATCATTAAAGTTTTAAACCATCTAAATTTAAGATCACTAACATGCGGATTCGACTTTACTTTTGGCTATCTTGGCAAAGCAACAGCGAATACATTATTAAATAGTGAATTAATAGATTATCCAATAAATATTATCGAAGAAGTAAGTTATCAAGGTAGAAAGATTAGTAGTACCTGGATAAATGAACTTTTAAGTTTAGGTAATATTAAAATGGTCAATGAATTATTAAATCATCCGTTTGCGATAATTGGAAAAGTAGTTAAAGGTCATCAAGTAGGAAAAAAATTAAACTTTCCTACTGCCAATATTGAGTATATTAGTAATCAATCATTACCAAAGATTGGAGTTTATATAGGACAAGTGAAAGTTAAAGATCATATTTATAGTGCTATGATCAATGTAGGTAATAATCCAACATTTTATAATGATCACAAAATAACAATTGAAGCTCATATCTTAAATTTCAGTGAAGATATCTACGATATCGACATTAGAGTCATTTTTTTATCATACTTAAGAGAAGAGATCAAATTTGATAGTGCCGATCAATTAGTCAAACAATTAAATGATGATCTAAATAGTGTAAAATCGTATTTTGATAGTCACTCAAATAATTCTTTATAAGATCACTTAAATTTGTTATACTTAAGGAGGTGATGAATATGGGTAACGAATATATTAATATGAACGTTCAAACTAATGATAATAGCAAGATCGCTCTTTCTAAAGTAGTGTTTGAAGCTATCATTAAAAGTACTCTCAAGGAAGACAGTAAAGCTGTTTTGCCTGAAGAAAACGCTTTAGGCAAATATGTTAGCGTAAAGACCACTGATAACAACTTAAGTATAAATCTAGATATAAAAGTTAAATTTGGTAGTAATGTTAATGATGTTTGCGAACGTTTACAAGAGAAGATCTTTCAAAATATTTATCAAATGACAGAAATTAAGTGTTATTTTATAGATATTCACGTTATTGGATTTGTTTTTTAACACCCAATGGGTGTTTTTTTCACTTAACAAGGAGTTTAAATGAATCGTCATCAACAAAGATTGAAACTGATGGTGGCTATCTATCAGTATTTATTACTTAATAAAGATATAAACGATGTAGCAGAAGATATCAAAACAGATGATATGAGTATAAATGAATACTTTTATGATATCTTAGCTACTATTTATGATAATGAGGAAACTTTGATCAATATGATCGATGATAAGCTGAGTGATTGGAATTATCATAGACTTGGATATATCGAACAAGCTATTTTACTTTTGGGTTCTGTTGAAATCATCTTTATGCACTATGATAAGGCTATCGTTATTGATGAAGCTGTTTTAATGGCTAAAGAATATTGTGATGATGAAACTTATAAATTGATAAATGGTGTTTTAGATAAACTATGAGAAATAATGAATGGACGATCACACGTTTAGTTAAATATCTCAAGAATAAGTTAGATTCTGATACATTTATCCAATCAATCTGGATACTTGGTGAGATCTCTAATTTCACGGCTCATGCTAGTGGTCATTTTTATTTTACGCTTAAAGATAGTGGTTCGCGTATTTCTTGTATCATGTTTGCTAGCTATGCTTCTAGAGTTGATTTTAGACCCTTAGACGGACAAAAAGTATTGGTTAGAGCAAATACTTCTATATATGAAAAAAGTGGTCAGATTCAATTATTTGTAACCGAGATTACTGATCATGGTAAAGGCGTTTTATATCAACGCTATCTTATGTTAAAACAAAAATTAGATGACGAAGGATATTTTAATGAAAATCACAAGAAATCGTTACTCAAATACCCTTTTAAGATAGCCTTAGTAACAGGTGAAAACACTGCTGCTCGTCAAGATGTATTGATAACACTTGCAAGAAGATGGCCAATCGCGAAAGTTGTTGAGTTTGGATGTTTGGTACAAGGAGAAAACGCTTACCTTTCTATTATTTCTGCGTTGGCTAAAGCTGATCAAAGTGATTGTGATCTAATTCTATTAGTTCGTGGTGGAGGTTCTATTGAAGATCTTTGGTCATTTAACGAAGAAAATCTAATTAAATTTATTTTTGAGTTAAAGACACCTGTCATTACTGGTATCGGACACGAAACTGATACAACTTTGAGCGATCTTGTAAGTGATCTTAGAGCAAATACGCCAACAGGGGCTGCTGAACTCGCTACACCATCAATGATCGAAGTTAAACAACAATTGAATGATAACTTTCAAAGACTTATACAAATAGCGCAAAGATTGTTTAAAAATAAAAGTGATCAATTAATGATCATCAAGAATAATCAACTATTAAATAATCCAGATCGAATGATTCAAAGAAAGTCTATTGATCTGATTATGCTAATCAAAACACTAGAATTTCAACGAGCAAAGAAACTTGAAATAAGAAATGATATCAATAATAAATACGATAGATTGTTAAATATCAATAAAAATGTACTTTATCAGAGTAAAGTAAAAATAGATTTATATCACAGTTTTATATCTAATAAGATGATAACAAGCATTGACATATCAAAGCAAAACTTTAAGAATTATTTAGATCTATTAAATGCGTATTCACCACTTAACATCATTAAAAAAGGTTATGCTATAATAGAAAAAGATAAAAAAGTGATAAAGTCAATTAATGAAGTTGATATTAATGATGTTTTAGCATTAAGATTAAACGACGGTAAACTACACGTTATCGTTGATGATAAGGAGTAATTTAATGAAAGAGAAAAATTTTGAAATCGCTATGGATAGATTAAACGAAATCGTTGCTAAACTTGAAAAAAACGAAGCAAGTCTTGATGAAGCTATATCCTTATTTGAAGAGGGTTTAGAATTAGTTAAATTCTGTGATTCAAAATTAAAACATTTTGAAGAAAGAGTTGATGAGCTTATTAAGGATTATCAGAAATGATCGATGTTCAATTACAAAAATTGATCACTGATAACATAAATGATAATTTAGCTAACATTGATGCTAAAGATGATGTTTATCAGGCACTGTCATATGCTATTAATAATGGTGGAAAAAGAATAAGACCATTATTATTATTATCACTTCTAAATGACCTCCATATTGATATCAATAAAGGTTTGAATGTAGCATGTGCTATAGAGATGATCCACACTTATTCCTTAATACATGATGATTTACCTGCAATGGATGATGATGATTATCGACGTGGTAAACTAACGGTGCATAAAAAGTTTAATGAAGCAATAGCTATCTTAGCAGGGGATGCACTCTTAACCGAAGCATTTAAAGTATCTATCGATCCTTTATTGACGGATAAACAGAATATTAAGATAATAAAAGAGTTAACCCATCTTAGTGGCATTAATGGTATGATTTATGGACAAGAGCTTGATTTAAGATATGAAGGCCAAGATTTAAATGAAGAACAAATCATCGATATCCATAACTATAAAACTGGAAAAATGATTTCTTTACCCTTAATTTGTGCTGCGATCATAGCCGATAGAGAAGAATTGATACCAAACTTACGTGATGTTGGATCAAAATTAGGATTGGCTTTTCAAATTCAAGATGATGTCTTTGATATCAGTGGATCATTAATTCAAACCGGAAAGACTCAAGGAAGTGATCTTAAGAACAATAAAATGACCTATGCTATATTAAAAGGAGAAGAAGAAGCTATTAAAACTTATCAAGAATTATTCAATGATATTATGATGAAGATAAAAAGTCTTAATTTAAAAGATAATCATTTACTTAGTTTGGTTGATTTTATAAGTAATCGTACTTTTTAGGAGGAGATCATGAATTTATTAGATCTAAAAGACCCAAAACAAATCAAAGATATGAATTATGACGAGTTAAATCAACTTTGTCTTGATATTCGTAACTTTTTAATTGAATCGGTATCAAAGACTGGCGGACATTTGTCAAGTAATCTTGGTGTTGTCGAATTAACTGTTGCTTTACATTATATTTTTAATTCGCCAAATGATAAATTAATATTTGATGTTGGACATCAGTGTTATGCTCATAAAATATTAACTGGACGTTCTGATAAATTCAGTTCACTAAGAACCTATAATGGCTTATCTGGATTTATCAAACGAAAAGAAAGCGAGCATGATATTTGGGAAGCCGGACATGCTTCTACTTCATTGTCGGCTGCCTTAGGCATGGCTATCGCTCGTGATCTTGATCACCAAGATCATGATGTTGTAGCTATTATTGGTGATGGTGCATTAACCGGAGGTATGGCATTTGAAGCTTTAAATCATATCGGAGCAACTGATCATAAAGTGATCATAATTTTAAACGATAATAATATGTCAATCTCACCAAATGTTGGCGCTGTTAATAAGATGTTTGAAAAGTTAAGACAGAGCAAACCCTATACTAGTTTAAAGAAAGATGTAAAAGGAGTCCTTAAGACCAGTGGAGTAGGAGAAAGCATTCTTTCAGGAATGCAAAACGTAAAAGATCTTTTAAAGAAAAATTTAATTGATGATTCTATATTTGGTGAGTTTGGTTTGAATTATTTTGGACCTGTAAATGGTCATGATATTAAAGAAATGATCAATATTTTTAAATTAGCTAAAGAACAAGAAGAGTCAGTTGTGATTCATATAATGACTAACAAGGGTAAAGGATTTAGTCTTTGTGAAGAAGATCGACATGGTTACTGGCATGGGGTAGGATCGTTTGACCCAAATACTGGTATCTCATTAACTAAGCTGCCAAATGAATATATGCCGTGGGCACAAATAGTTTCAGAAACATTGATTCGTTTAGCTAAAGATGATCGTCAGATTGTTGGTTTAACACCAGCAATGATAAATGGTAGTAAATTAGAAAAGTTCTTTGCTCTATTCCCAAATCGGGCATTTGATTGTGGTATAGCTGAAGAACATGCTGCAACGTTGGCAGCTGGATTAGCTGTAGCTGGAAAAAAGCCATTTTTAGCTATCTACTCTACTTTCTTACAAAGAGCATATGATCAGATAAATCACGATATTTGTCGAATGGATCTTCCCGTTGTTATTGGGATAGATCACTCGCAGCTTGTTGGTGAAGATGGAGAAACGCATCACGGTATATTTGATATAGGAATTTTACAGCCATTACCTAATATTATAATTGCTCATCCAAAAGATGCGATTGAAACTCAAAATATGTTATACACAGCATTTGAACAGAAGCATCCTTTTGCGATAAGATATAACAAAAATAGTATCGCATATCAAGAAAATGATCATTTTGAGCATATAAAGATTGGTAGTTGGGAGCTTTTTAATCATACTTCAACGACAAAGGCTTTTATCATAACATATGGATATGAATGTACAAAGTTGATCGATAAGATTAAAAACAACAACCTCGACATAGCGATTGTTAATGCTCGTTTTATAAAACCAATAGATCATGATATGTTAGATAAGATAAGTGCTTTTGATAAACCAATTATCACTTATGAAATAGACATGTTAAATGGAGGCTTATCCAGTAGTATCATAAACTACTACAATGATAAACAAAGCAGTGTTAATATATTCCGTTTTGGCATTGGTGATCTATATGTGCAACATGGTTCCAATGTTGAATTAAAAAAAGGATTAAAACTTGATACAAATAGTTTTATCGATAGTGTCATAAAGATTATAGAAGATAATGAGAATTGATCAATATTTAGTATTAAATGGTTACTTTGATTCAAGACAAAAAGCGATAGATGCAATTAAAGATAATCAAATTAAACTTAATGACATAATTATTACAAAGCCAAGCCATATCATAAAGAATACTGATATTTTATCGGTTATTGATGATCAGACAAGCTTTGTCAGTCGCGCAGGCTTTAAACTTCATCATGCTTTAAAGATGTTCAATATTGATCTTACAGGTAAAGTCGTATTTGATATTGGTAGTAGTACAGGTGGTTTTACTGATTGTTGTTTAAAATGTAAAGCAAGGATGGTTTATGCGATAGATGTTGGTTCTGCTCAATTAGCAGAAAAATTACGAAATGATGAACGGGTTATCGTAAAAGAGAATACCAATGCTCGCTACTTAAAGAAAGATGACTTTTCTATATTACCTGATTTTATTTGTATGGATGTCAGTTTTATCTCGATAACGTTATTGATACCTATGATAGCTGAGTTGCTTGTGATGGATAAAGAAGCGATATTGCTTTATAAGCCACAATTTGAGGTTGGTAGGTCATATTTGTATAAAAGAGGGGTAGTGAAAGACAAAAAAAGAGAAGTTGTAGTTTTATCACAGATCATCACTTTACTGGAAAGCTACAATTTGCTAGAATCTAAATATATACAATC
>JAQUCI010000080.1 GCA_028686295.1 Erysipelotrichaceae bacterium
ATTTCACCAAGACTGTATCCTGGTCAAACTAAGCACCTAGTCTATGCGGATAGTGATGAACATGATGAACAAGGATTGATCACTGAATCAGGCGAAGTAAGAAATAAGATGATGGATAAGAGAATGCGTAAACTACAAGGAATCATCAAAGAACTTGAAGAACCTGACTTCTTTGGCTCAGAGAATTCCGAAGTATTACTGATTGGTTGGGGATCTACGTGGGGTCCGATCAAGGAAGCTATTGAATTACTAAATCAAAAAGCACCTAATAAATATAGTGCATTGGTGTTTGGAGATGTCTATCCTTTACCAGAAAAATTATTAAAGAAACATGCTAAAACGGCGAAAGTGATCATTAACGTTGAACAAAACGCAACTGGTCAATTAGCTGGTTTGATAAGAGAAACAACGGGCATTGTCTGTACTAACCATGTCTTAAAATATGATGGAAGACAGATAACCGCTGATGAGATCGTAGTTAAAGTAATGGAGGTAAATATATGAGTATAAATGAATTCTACACTAGAGAAACAGCTTGGTGTCCTGGTTGTGGTAATTTTAGTATCTTACCATCATTAAAGAAAGCCCTTGAAAAGCTTGGTTTGCAACCTCATCAAGTACTACTAGTGGCTGGTATTGGTCAAGCTGCTAAAACACCACAATATCTTAGTGCTAATGCTTTTTGTGGTTTACATGGACGTTCTTTACCACCGGCTATTGCCGCTAAGATCGCAAACGAGGATTTGACAATTATCATCAATACAGGTGATGGTGATTCATATGGTGAGGGTGGTAACCACTTTATTCATAATATAAGACGTAATGTTGATATCTCTCATTTTGTTCATGATAATCAAATCTATGGACTTACTAAAGGTCAAGCATCACCAACTACTGCCATAGGTCAGATTACTGGTGTCCAAGTTGATGGTAATATCAATATGCCCTTAAATCCTGTCTTATTAGCACTAGCTGCTGGTGCTGGTTTTGTGGCTCGTGGCTTTACCGGTGACAGCGAACAATTAATCGATCTGATGGAAAAAGCAATTAAGTATAAAGGCTATGCTTTAATTGATATCCTACAACCTTGTGTTAGTTTCAATAAGATCAATACCTATGCTTGGTATAAACAAAGAGTACGACCAATCGGTGATGATCATGATCCAACTGATTTAAACGCGGCATTAAAACTTGCCAAAATCTTTGGTGATGAGATCCCAACTGGTGTCTTATATCATGTTGAAAGGCCAACCTATCATGATAGTCACCCTGTACTTCAAGATCATAACCCACTTGTAAATAAAAAAATGGATCAAGATAAACTAAAAGATTTGATCAAGTCCTTTATTTAAAACAAGCTTTCCTGGTACCTATAATATAGATAGTATTTTAGATGAGCAAATTGGATAAATGCTTATGAAAAAACACCATGCGAATAAAATGCTTAAAACTATTTTAAAAGTAGTATTAGCAATACTACTTTTAATTGTGATCATACCTTACATAATCCCTTTATCAAGTGAAGAACAAGTTTTATACCACTTTGAAAATAGTTATCACTTTGCCATAGACGAAACAAGTATTCACTACCGCGTGTATGAACCAAATACTGAATTAGTCTTGGGAAAAATACTGCTTATTCATGGTTTAGGTGGTTCAACCTTTTCTTATGATAAAAACGCCCCTTTTTTAGCCCAGGCTGGATACTTAGTCATTACCGTTGATTTACCCGGTTTTGGTTATAGTAGTCGTTATATTAACCAAGATCACTCGCAAACAGCTCGAGCTGCACAATTATGGCAGTTATTAGATAAAATAGATGACAATTATAGTTATAACGGTTCATATCCAAACAGTTGGCATATTGGTGGTCACAGCATGGGTGGCGGAACAGCCGTCGCAATGGCTTATAACCGTCAAGATGATGTTGCATCAGTGATCTTGATCGATGGAGCTCTTTTTGAAAACAACAGGAGTAGCACGATCGCTACTTTGCCAATAATATCCCGAATTATCCAAGTATTGTTAGAGCATGTCTTGATCAAACCAGATCGAATTGAAAGTTTTTTAACTTCAGCTTATGGTCAAGCACCTACAGATGATCAAGTACTTGGTTATTACACGCCTCTTGCCCTCAATGGTACTGCAAGAAGCGCACTAGCTTTGTTAAAAACAGCTAATAATATCCCTGAGGAACAACTTACAAAACTTAATTTACCTGTTTTAGCTATATGGGGAGAAAATGATAGTTGGGTACCTATTGAAACTACTAACAAAATAAAAGACCTGATACCGCAAACACAAATTGAAGTGATCGAGGGTGCAGGTCATGTACCAATAGAAACCCACGAAGAAGCGTTCAATCAAATACTTCTTCAATGGCTTACAAACATCTTTATAAATTACTAAGATCGTTAATCATTAAGTATATATCACTAATTTCCAATAACCCCAGTAACAGGTTGTCCATAACCTGGAGCACCTGATTCTAAAGGTACAAGGTTTGTTCTATTATATTGATTTGGGTCTTTAAGATAGTTATCTACAAAACTTTGATCAGCTTCAAATATCTCGCCTGTATCAGGATCTTCTAAATAACCCTTACCTCTAATATAGGATATGAATTCAGCATTTGCTGCATCAACTACCTTATTGCGATATTCCCAAGAATCATTGATTATCTGACTTGTTTGATTAAGGGTTTGTTGTATCTGCAATGCTTGTTCTGTTCCCCATTCTATCAACTCAACTCCTTGATCTATATACTCTTGCGTAAACTGAAATGAAGCTAATGATTCAGTTAATAATTCTTGATGATAAATCATATCATCAGTTGGCGCAATTATTCCCGATACTCGATAAGCTGTATAATATCCAGCATCGATGCCATTAGCTGGATAGCTCATAGCGTCAGTAAGGGTCGCTGTAACGATAGCTTCAATTGGATAATCATTATCACCTTTCATATTCAATCGTAACGTGGTCTCATCGATTGCATAAGGAGCCATTGCAGTGCTAGTCGAAAAGCCCTCAATAATTTCAAAATTACTAAACGAGTAAAAATCGTGTACAATTCCATATACTTGAGCAAAAGCCGCAAAAACATCAAAACTGTAATATAAACCGGCAACACTTGCATCATATAAAACAGGGGCATCCGCATACAATTGAGCACCTGGATAACCACTTTGTGCATACCATATCCAAAAAGACTTCGCACCCTCGCTCTTTAACCATGGACTCATCGTACCATAGAAAAATATAGTGCGATCAGGGTTAGTTGGATCATAAACTCTAATACCAAAATTTTGAAAATCACCCAATGTTTGATAATCCCAACCCTGTGGTATCTGCATCGTAAATCTTGAGTCACCGATTGTAACAAGCGGTTTGATCGTATCTTCACGATCATTGATAACAAGCTTCTCTTTACCTAAACCACAACCACTTAAACACAACATAAAAATGACTAAAATGATGGATTGACGTTTAAACATTATGTTTTACCTCGCTTTATTATAGATTATCATTAATTTTAGAAACAGACAATAATGATTACATAAAATGCTTCATCCACTTATTACTAGGCTATATTTACAAATAATGATTCATTAAGATCAATATCGACTATGATCAAAACCCATTAATGAATCACTGATTTTTGTGAATACTACAATTCGTTTTTGAAGTAGTAGCCGTTTATATGTTTTAATTCAATCCCAAATATTAGTACCTTCATCTTTTACTTGTTTCAAGCTTAGTTCACGATTTATCGAAATTTTCTCTTTAAGCGATTGTTCATCCTCTTTATGCATTTCTTTATATAACTTTTCTGGTAATTCATGAAATACACATTCACAGATATTTCCATTAAGGAATTGGTGAAATAGGTATTTCTTACTATCTTCTTTATTCCAAACATAACACCCACCCAAGCCACTAACAAAAGCAATCGTATAATCTTTATTAACAGCCATATGAGGTGTACAACTATTTGTCTCAATATTGATGATATCGCCATTTACCCAAAGACAACCTAAAGTCTTAAAAAGTGTTAAGAAATCTTTGTAGTTTTCCTGTTCGATATAGAAGTAGATACTCTCGTTTTCTGATAGTAGATGTTTTAGTAAATATTTATGTATTAACATGTTGATCCCTCCTTGATCATTACCATAAAGGGATAAAGAAAACCCATTACACGATGGGTCAAGTTCCGTTTCAAATATGTCACCCATCGATCAGCCTTTAGCACCTTGTCAATATTGATAGGTTGCTGTACGGTCATTGGGGCTGTCCCTCACGTACTCTTTATGGTAACTAAATTATATGCTTAAAGGTAATGTTTGTAAACAACAAAGTAGTATCTGTCTTTATCAATATTAGTTATTATTTTAACTATCCCTACCTTGGTGTATACTTAGTAATATAAGTAATATAAAAATATCCGTACTCATCTTTCTTTATTTATATAATAATAATTTTATTTAGGTAAAACCTAACAAGGAGGAACACGATGTTTTGTAGCCAATGTGGTAAACAACTTCTCGACAATGCTAAATTCTGTTCATATTGCGGAGCACCTGTGCTTAAGAGCACTCAAACTGTAGCCTCCCACACTGACCCAACCCCCATAAACAAAGAAAACGTTATTTGGGTCTTTAAAGCTGACCGTAAATTCGGTTTATTTAAAGTAGTACCCTGTCATGTTGTCTTTATGGAAGATAAGTTAGTCTTAGCTTATATGACAGCTGAACTACAAAAAGCGGAAAGCGCCAAAGCTTCAGCCGAGATCAAAGAAGATAAATTAGGATTCTTTAAAGGTAGTGCCGCCATGATTAAATATTGGGCTAACTATCATAAACGATATTATGATATGAGTGTTGATGATATCCTTGCTCAAGAACCTTCTAACGCTATCATTCCTTATAGTCAGATCACAGAAGTCCTTTTTAACGGGAATGAAGATTTCAATGATGATACTGTTAATACTAATAGTGGTAAATTACATTTTGAACTAACTAACGGTGAAACGCTCAAGTTTACTCATTCACAAGCCGCTAACCGTTCGATCAAAGATACCTTGTCAAGATTGTTTGGTCGTCGATTAAAATATAAAATATAAGATCCCTTTTGGGATCTTACTTAGTTGGAGCTGGTGCTTTTACAACGATCAACTCTAATGTTTCATCATGAAGATTATTAACATTCATTTTTGTTTTAAAAGGTATCTTTAACAATGTCTTGGCTTGATATTCATGAATTCCTTGATCATCAAGATTGATTGATAACTTACCTCTGACAACTGTCATATATAATGTGGAATTTGAATAATGTTCTGGTAATCCCTCATCTTTATTAAAGACCATATGTAAATAATGGACATTCTCATCAAAGATGACTCTTTCAACTACCTTTTCATCCGTCATGGCTAACGGAAATACTTGTTCAATCATATAATCACTCCTTTAAGTTATATCTAAATATATCACATAAAATTATTTTTAACTAATGATATGCTCAAGTAAATCTTTAATCTTATTTATTTATTGCTTAGTTTGATCATACTACTAAGTATTATCTCAACCATTTGACAAATGTTATGATAAACACTAATATTTTGTTTAATAGTTAGGACAAATTGATGAGTAAATTTCGATCAAACATTAAAATTACTATCAGCGAACTTAAGATCGTCTTTCCTTATACCTTGCCGGTCTTAACCGGTTTTTTACTGTTAGGAATGACTTATGGTGTTTTGATGCATACTAAAGGTTATTCATTCTTGTGTTCGACATTGATGAGTATCCTCGCCTTTTGTGGTAGCATGCAGTTTGTGGCGATAACCTTGCTTACAACAGCTTTTGATCCCATATCAGCCTTTCTACTAAGTTTGATGGTCAATGCACGACATATCTTTTATGGGATTGCGATGCTAGAGCGCTACAAAGGTATGAAGAATATAAAGCCTTTTTTAATCTTTACGCTCTGTGATGAAACCTTTTCGATCTTATCAAGTATTCAAGTTCCTAACCAACTATCCTCTAAACGCTTTTATGCTTATGTATCTCTACTAGATTATTCCTATTGGATATTGGGCACTTTTCTTGGGGGCTTATTAGCCAATTTTGTTACTATCAAATTAATCGGGCTTGATTTTGTCTTAACAGCCTTATTTGTTGTTTTATTTATGCAACAGA
>JAQUCI010000081.1 GCA_028686295.1 Erysipelotrichaceae bacterium
GATCGCTGCACAATTGCGTTCTTTCTCGATGCCTATCCAACCATAATTTGGATATAACTTCGCCATCTGTAGCCAATAGTCACCTTTACCTGTACCAATTTCAACATGAATAATATCTTTATTCAACCGTGAACGCCATTTACCTTTGTAAATACTAGGTTCTTTAATCAAAACATCTTGATCAAACTCTTCAAGGTATTTAGCAACCCAAGGTTTATTGCGCATTCTCATAGTCATTCGCCAATCTAATTAGGGCTTTTGCATAAATCGCACTAGCATAGATAATATTATCAATCTTGATTGCTTCATCATCTTCATGAGCTACACCAACAGTACTTGGATGATCTTGATTAACAAAGTTTGCGCCAAAACCTACGAAATTTTCCAATGTTCGTGCATAAGTTCCACCACTCATGGTCATAGGTGGGGTAGAATGATCATTAGTATACTCTTGATAACAATTCATTAATATCTTTATCAAAGACGAATTCGGATCAACAAACAATGGTGGCTTGTCAGTGATGATCTCAATCTCGTATTCATAAAGCTTATCTTTGAACTTATTTTCAATCTTAGTTAAAATATGTTTACTATCGATATCATTTGGATAACGTATATCAATCACAAGTTCAGCTACTTTATCATCAATCATTACCATTCCCAGATTGACAGTTAAAAAGCCTAAATGAACACCATCAAAATTGATATCCAAACCCTTACCCATCCAATCTTTCAATAACGTTGCCGTGTTTTTAGCATATTGATCATCATAGGCACTACCAACAAAATTTAGAATATGCCATGCAGCATTGATCCCATTATAAGGACGAGCTCCATGAGCACCAACACCTTTTATATGATAGTAACTAACATTATCGATCATTCTACAATCCCCGTTAAGGTCATTTGTTGCAAGATAAAACATAAATAATTCTTCTTTTAGATTGCCACACACTTGAACTTCAGCCTCAGTTATCACAATATTAGGTCTTTGTCCTGCAGTCATCTTCTTAATGATCGAGTTATTTTTACCTTTAATCTTCAAATCTAGTATACCCTTTTCAGCATATACTACTGGAAATGTCGCATCTGGCACAAAACCACATAGTGGTTGTTTGTGATGTTTTTTATAGTAATGCATGCAACGCATACCAGTCTCCTCATCACACCCTAAAATTAGCTGAATCCGACGTTTTAGTTCTATCTTATGATCTTTTAACATTTTTAATGCATAATAAGCAGCGATAGTTGGACCTTTATCATCAGCACTACCTCTTGCATATAAATAACCGTTTTCAATAGTTGGATTAAACGGATCTTTCGTCCATGTATCACTAACTGGAACTACATCCAAATGTCCTAACATTCCTACAGCTTCATCTTGATCACCATATTCAATGATTCCAGCATAGCCATCAATATCCATAACTTTAAATCCATCACGGATTCCCATAGCTAAAGCAACATCTAAAACTTCGCGCAATCCATCTCCAAATGGAGCATTAATTTTAGCTGTATTTTCATCTAACAATGATCTAATCTTCACCAAATCACATAGATCATCTATCATATTCTGTTTATATGATCGTGCGATCTTTAACCAATCCATTTATTCACATCCTTTTCCTTATCTTACCATATCATTGATATACTAATAAATAATAGGTAGAGATTTTCTCTACCTATTATTTATTTATCTTTTCTATCTTTTTGGTTACGCACAAATGGCCGACGTGGTTTTTTCTCAGGTTCTTCATAACCTTCTGGTTTTTCTAATAAAGCCTTTCGAGAAACATTTACTCTACCTTTTTCGTCAATTTCGGTAACGATTACCTTAACAATATCACCGATTTTGAAAACATCGCTTGGTTTTTCAACGCGCTCATATGCGATCTTTGATACGTGCAATAAACCATCAGTTCCAGGAAATAATTCAACGAAAGCTCCGAAATTTTCTAAGCGTACGATCTTACCGTCGTAAACTTGACCAACTTCAGCAACTTTAACAATATCTTCAATCATCGCTTTAGCTTTATTTATCGATTCTTGGTCATGATGATAAATCAATACTCTACCATCATCTTCAATATCGATCTTGACATCATTACATTCAGCAATAATTTGATTTATGATCTTTCCCCCACTGCCGATGACATCTCTGATCTTATCAGGGCTGATCATCATCTTAACGATTTTAGGAGCATATTTACTTACATTTGGACGAACAGCGCTAATCGCTGACATCATATTGGCCATGATCGTCTTACGTGCTTGATGTGCTTGAGCTAATGCTTCTTTTAAGATTTGAGCATTGATACCTTCAATCTTAATATCCATTTGAAGTGCAGTAATCCCATTATCAGTACCCGCTACTTTAAAGTCCATATCACCATAATGATCTTCCATACCTTGAATATCAGTCAATATCGTATAATCATCACCCCAAGTGATCAAACCCATAGCGATTCCGGCAACTGGTGCTTTAATCGGTACACCTGCCGCCATCAATGACATTGTACCTGCACATATGCTAGCTTGAGAGCTTGAACCATTAGATTCCAGTACCTCAGCAACTGTTCTTATAGCATATGGGAACTCTTCTTCTGTTGGTAACACTTGTAATAACGCTCTTTCACCAAGAGCTCCATGACCAATCTCTCGACGTCCCGGGCTACCCATCCTACCAACTTCACCAACTGAGTAAGGAGGGAAATTATAATGATGCATAAAACGTTTATATTCTACTTCAGTAAGATCATCAATGATCTGATTATCACCTAAAGCACCAAGAGTAGTGATCGATAAGACCTGTGTCTCACCTCGTGTAAACAAAGCACTACCATGAACTCTCGGCAATAGATCAACTTGTGAATCTAATGGTCTAACCTCATCAATCTTACGACCATCAGGTCTGATCTTTTCAACAGTTATCAATCTTCTAACTTCATTAGCAACGATATCATGACAGATTTCCTTAACTTGTTTGATCGTCTTGTCTTTGATCTTATCGTTTACATACTCTTTATTTTCAAATACAGAAACCGTTTCAGCTGTTATATCATCAATAGCACCATATCTATCAAGTTTCTCTTTGATCCTAACCGCTTCTTCTAATCGGGTTTGAGCAAAAGCCCTTACTGCTTGATCAAGTTCAGACTCGGGTGCATATAATTTAACTACTTTCTTCTCTTTTCCACATTCAGAGATTATCTGTTCTTGAAAAACACATAATCGTTTAATATTCTCATGAGCAAACATTAATGCTTCTACCATTAGTTCTTCACTAACTTCTTTAGCACCTGCCTCAACCATGTTGATCGCCTTTTTTGTACCAGCAACAACCAAGTTAAGTTCAGATCTCTCCATTTCTTCTATCGTTGGATTGATAATTAATTTCTCATCAATATAACCAACAGTTACACCAGCTATTGGACCATTAAATGGGATATCACTAACTCCTAATGCCAATGACGCACCAAACATGGCAGCCATTTCAGGTGAACAATCGTAATCAACTGATAAAACAGTGTTGACAACTTGTACTTCATTACGGAAACCATCCGCAAAAAGTGGGCGAATCGGACGATCGATCAAACGTGAAGTCAATGTTGCATGTTCACTTGGTCTACCCTCTCGACGTAAAAACCCTCCTGGTATTTTGCCAACCGAATACAGTTTCTCTTCAAAAGTGACGGTCAATGGAAAAAAATCAACGTCCTTTGCTTCATTTGAAGCAGTAGCAGTAGATAATACTGCTGTATCCTCATATCTGACTAGCACACTTCCGCCAGCCTGTTTGGCTATTTCCCCGGTTTCTACGGTGATATGACGGCCGCAGAATTCAAAATCATATACTTTTTTAGCCATTCTCTTACCTCTATTTCTTAACTAATTTATCATAACACATCCCAACGATAAACTAAATAAGATAATCCAATTACTTTACTTACTAACAATTATCTAATACAATTAACTAGATTTCACATAGTTAGGATGGGTTGCATGAATACGATTATATTGGCTTTCAATATCATTTCTCCTTTAATTATCCTATTAGCTATAGGTTATTTCATCAAACTTAAGCAATTTATAGGTAATAAGACAATAAGTGAGATGAACTCGCTAGTCTATAACCTATTATTACCAATGGCTATATTTATCAACATCTACGAAAGTGACTTTAAAACTGATTTTGATATAAAGTTGATCGTATTTTCCTCTGTAGCTTTAATCTTTATAACGATCATCGCTGCACTAACATCAACTTTGTTAACTAAAGATAAAAGTAAAAGAGCCGCTTTTATTCAAGCGTCTTTTCGTGGTAACTTCATTATTTTTGGATTGCCGCTTGCGATTAACCTATATGGAGATGGCATTGGTGGCATGATAAGTATCGTTATCGCTTTTATTGGACCTTTATCAAATATATTGGCCGTATTAATATTAGAATTATTTGCCGATAAAAGAATAGATCTTAGAAAGATCATTTTTGATGTTATTAAAAATCCAATGATAATAGCGTCGTTAAGTGCTATCATCCTTGTCTTAAGCAATGTTAAGATACCTGTTTTCGCCGAGGAATCAGTTATTATAATAAGTGATGCAACCACCACAATATCACTAATATTGTTGGGAGCTTCTTTTAGATTTAAACAAGAACTAAAAGATATAAAATTAATTGGATTTGGTGTATTTAATAAACTAGTTCTTCTACCTACGATCGTCGTTTTGATCGCTATTATATTAGGATTTCGAAATGAACAGCTTGCTATAATAATGACGCTATTTACAGCACCAGCTGCGATCTCATGCTTTCCAATGGCAATAAGGCTTAAAGCTAATGGGGATGTAACTAGCGGTA
Organism: Erysipelotrichaceae bacterium; assembly: GCA_028686295.1. Classification (GTDB taxonomy): domain Bacteria; phylum Bacillota_I; class Bacilli_A; order Erysipelotrichales; family Erysipelotrichaceae; genus JAQUCI01. The sequence goes on from JAQUCI010000081.1 coordinate 4,862, forward strand.
TATTAGTATATAGTTATGTTTTCTGTATCATTACGATATTTATCTTTATCGTCATCTTAAAATCCATGTCATTAATTTAATGTTGAATTAAATATTCATTGCCATACTACATCATAAATCTTTTATGATATACTATGTTCATAAGAAGAAAGAGGGAAAAATAATGAGCATTAAAATCGCAATAATTAAGAAAAAACTCGACACGCCCCTACCGATTTTTTTATCTGGGTACGGCGCTAGAACTGAATATGCACAAAGCATACACGATGACCTTTACGCGAATACTCTATTTATCACTGATGGTAAAAAGAATTTTGCTTTGGTAAGTTTAGATATCTTAGGTATCTATGCTGGCTATTATCCTTTAATCGTTGCTGATATTAAGAAAAGAGTTGGTATCAAGGATCTTGATATCGTTATTAGCTGTGTACACTCACACTCTGCGCCTGCTTTACGTGATTCTCAGTATGATCAAAATATCGATGAGATGATTGAAGAAGTCAAACAAAAAATAGCGGAAGGAATACGCGAAGCTGCTTCTAAGGCTAAAGAAACAATCGTTGGTTTTAATGAGAAATTAGTAAGAGGAGTTGGTGCTAACCGTCGAGAAGCTAATGTTGATGTCAATACCGTTTTAAAAACGATGATCTTTAAACAAAATGATCATCAAGGTGTTTTAGTTAATTTCAATTGCCATCCAACACTAATGAGTCCTGCGAATTTACAGGTTTCAAGAGATTTCCAAGGATATACGATGGATAAACTTGTTGAAGATAAATTCTTACCTATGTATTTACAAGGAGCTTGTGGTGATGTTTCAACTAGGTTTACAAGAACTGAACAAAGCTTTAGTGAATGTGAAAGAATTGGTCATTTATTAGCTGATGCTGTAGAAGAGTTAGCGGCCTCAACTGAGTTTAGTGAAATAAATGAGTTTTCATATAGCCAGCACATCATCAAATTGCCTAAAAAACATTATGAGAGTGAAGAATATTATCAAACTAAGATTAAGGAATATCAACAAACACTTGCTGACAAAAAAGGTAAAGTATCAGCTGGTGAATTACGGATATATGAGACAGCATTACAAGGTATAAACGTTGAATATCAATATTCAAAAGCTCAAGACAAAATTGTCACTGACGTAACATTAGGTATCTTACGTTTGAATGGTGCTGTCGCAGTATTTACTCCTTTTGAATTATTCTCTAAATTAGCTGATCAGATCAGTGCTTCATC
>JAQUCI010000082.1 GCA_028686295.1 Erysipelotrichaceae bacterium
ACAGGAATCGGTAGTTTACCATAAAGATCTATCACTTCTTCTTCAAGTTTCATTAATTCTTTAAGACTCTTACTTTTATCGATTCTTTGATACAAAGTCAATTTATCATAGTCGGCTGTGAATTTGGATGGAATGTAAGCATCAATATTGATAGGTGTTCTTAGTTGCTCTTCTACTTTTTCAACTATTATACCCTTTTTCTCATTAATCGCTTCCTGTAACATTTCAATATACATATCAATTCCCACAGTATCAATAAATCCGGACTGTTGTGGCCCCAACAAATCTCCCGCTCCTCTTATCGTTAGATCTCTCATCGCAATCTTATATCCACTACCGAGTTCGGTGAATTCTTTTATCGATTGTAACCTTTTCTGCGCTATCTCCGATAATTGCTTTGTTGGTGCATACATTAAGTAGGCATAAGCTAAACGATCACTACGTCCAACACGACCTTTGATCTGATAAAGCTGTGACAGACCAAAATGATCAGCATTGTCAATGATCATCGTATTGGCATTAGGAATATCAATACCTGTTTCAATGATTGTCGTACAGATTAAGACATTATACTCGTTATTAACAAATCGATACATTACCTCTTCGATTTCCTGTCTGGACATTTGTCCATGAGCTATAGCGATTTGTGCTTCTGGTAGATCAATCCTTAACTTCGCCGCAAGACTATATATCTGTTTAACATTATTAAATAGATAAAACACCTGTCCATTACGCATTAGTTCTCTTTGAATTATCTCTTTGATGATATTACGATTTCGTTCGATCACATATGTTAATACCGGTAATCTATTACTTGGTGGGGTATTCAACTGTGACAGTGATCTTATACCGATCAATGACATTTGTAAGGTCCTAGGTATCGGTGTTGCGCTTAATGATAAAACGTCAATCGTTTGTTTGATCTCTTTGATCTTTTCTTTATGTTCCACACCAAACCGCTGTTCTTCATCAATGATCAACAGTCCTAGATCAACAAATTTAACGTCTTTTGAAAGAATGCGGTGAGTACCGATCAAAATATCTAAGCTGTGCATCTTAACATCATTGATAACTTCTTTTTGTTTACTCTCTAAGACAAAACGATTTAAAAGACCTATCTTGACTGGATAATTTTTAAATCTTTCCATAAAAGTTTCATAGTGTTGGTGAGCTAAAATTGTAGTTGGACATAAAAACGCAACCTGTTTGTGTTCCAAGACAGCCTTAAACGCCGCTCTGATCGCTACCTCGGTCTTACCAAAGCCAACGTCCCCGCAAACTAAGCGATCCATTGGCTTTTCACTCATCATATCATTTTTGATATCGATCACAGCTTGCTGTTGATCCTTGGTTAACTCATAAGGGAATTCGGCTTCAAAAGCTATTTGCATTTCATTATCAGGTTGATAAGCATGACCAATCTTTTTTTCTCTTAATGTATACAACTCTACTAATCTTTCGGCGATATCATTTACACTCTCTTTGACACTAGCCTTAGTCTTTGTCCATTCTTGAGTACCCAGTTTATTTAAACGTGGCATTACCCCTTCTTTTGATACAAACTTTCTAACCAATTGAAATTGCTCTAAGGGAACCAACAAGATATCATCACCACGATAAGCGATATTTAAGAAATCCTTATGGTTACTATTTACCTCTTTTGTAACAATCCCTAAGTATTTTCCAATACCATAAAGATTATGAACAACATAATCGCCAATACTTAGATCAAGGTAACTACCAAGCACCTCTGCTTCTTTAAACTTACTTGCATAACGACCAATCTTGGTTTGCTTACTAAATATCTCCTTGCTACTATATACTATGACATTTTCTTTAGCTAATTCAAAACCTTCATGTAAAGGATGATTCATTAAAGATAATCCTGAAGGTATTTTCTGTTGATCGTCAATCATCTGATATGAAACATCGTTTAATATCAATTGTTCAACAATATCTTTGATCTGTTTTTCATTTACACATATTACGACCCTTTTATCAACAAGATCTTGATTGATCATTTTAATGATCACATCCAATGTGTTATTTGGAACATTCAGTGTATAGATCTTACTTGATACTTGTTCATTCAATGATGAAAATTGATGAATGTGGTAAACATCATGATTAGACAAGACATCATTTATATCATGATAAAAACGAAATTTTAGTAGTGCTTTATGTTCACTATATAGTTCTTGAATATAAGAAGCATTTTCTTCGATGATCATCTGATTATTGTGTTTAACTTCTTCTTGGCTTGATAATAATATATAAGGATTATCAATATAATCGATAATTGAAGATGTTTGATCAAGATATGCATAATATCGATAAAGATAATTATCCTTGATATGATTTTGGATATATTGACGATCTTTATTGATATTTTCGGTTAATATTAAATAATCTTCGTTTGTTAAATGCGTCTTTTCTTTATCAAGAAGAACCTTAATTTTGGTATCTATTTCTTTAATCTGTGCATCACTAAACAAGATGTCTGTTGCTGGCATAATCCTTACCATATCTACGAGTTTTATCGTTCTTTGCGTTGATATATCAAAAAAACGGATATTATCAATAACAGTATCAAAAAACTCTATTCTAATTGGATCATTATAATTAATTGAAAAAACATCGATGATACCACCTCTTCTTGCAAAGGTGAGTGGTTGATCTACTCGAGATACCATTTGATATCCGCTTTTTATCAAATTGCCACTGAGATCATCAATTGTTATCTCTTGATCTATCATTAATGATAAAACACTCTTCTCAAAATATTGCTTGCTTGGTAGATGTTTGATCAACCCCGCAGTATTTGTAATCAACAGATATCGTTGGTTTGATATAAGTTTTTGGATAGTTTCAATTCTAGCAACCATCGTTTCAGGAGAAGCGGCTATTGCTTCAATTCTTAATGACTCCTCCACATTAAAAAGCAATATTTGCTCATCATCCTCAATATTATGTAAATACTCATATAATCGTTGTGCATTATAAGCGTTGTTTTTAACAACTACTATGTTTCGATCGCTATTTTTAAAGTACGACATTAACAAAAGTGCTTCTTCGATCATCGTCAAAGAAGCTAAACCTTCTTTATTTTCTAAAAGAGCTTTTACTCCTTCATTGTCTTTAATAAGTTGCAGGATATTATTCATCTTTACTCGGATTATATTTATTCATCAAATTACTGAATGTCAATTTAGTAAAATCATAGATAGCATCAACACAAACATCAATGGTCTTATCTAAAATCGACATTTCCTCATTATTAAACCGACCAAGCACAAAATTTTTCTGTGGTATTAATGGATCTTTACCAATCCCTATCCTGATCCTTGGTATCTTACTATCATTTAAATGCAATACGATATTTTTCATACCATTATGATTACCACCCTTTCCATTATCTCTAAGTCTTATTCTTCCAAGCGGAAGATCTAGATCATCGTGTATTATCAAAATATCTTCATTATCTATACGGAAAAAACTAGCGATTTGTAAGACCGCCTCGCCTGATAGATTCATATATGTTAATGGTTTTGCGATAATTACATCTTCTTGTGCTATTTTTGTCTTAACAAAATTCGTTTTAAATTTATTTTGATCTAATTTGACATTGAGTCTTTCAATCAATTTATCAATGACCATAAAACCAATATTATGTCTGGTTTTCTCATATTCTTTACCAATATTACCAAGACCAACGATCAATTTCATAGAACCTCCACTATCCTTATTATACATTATTAAAAACCCACTGATTAAAAAATAACGATTTCTCGTTATTTCTTATCTTCATCATAAATAATCCTAATCCTTCTAGCTCTACCTTCTCCTTCGCTTTCAGTACGAATATGTGGTAGCTCACTTAAGTAATTATGGATCACTCGTCTTTCATCATTTGGGATTGGATCCAAAACAGCACTGATACGTGTCTTTTGAACACTTGTCGCAACCCGATATGCGATAGCTTTGACTTTATCATAACGATCAGTCTTATAGTTGTTGATGTCGACTAAAATACGGAAACGATGTTTAAATGTGGAATTAGTCGCACCCTTTACTACAGTATTCAAGGCTTGAAGCGTTTGTCCATTTTTACCAATTATGATCGCATTATTTTCAGCATTTAACATGACCCTAAAGATATCATTCTCTTTTGTTACTACGATATCAACTGCTAAGTTTAAACCTTTAAAGAATTTTTCTAGATAGTTAGCAATAAATTCACTTACATCATTTAAACTATAGACTTCAGCAGAAACTTGATTACCTAAACCCAAAAAACCTTTTTTTTCTTCAATTACAAAATATTGTAAATCATCAACTGTGACTTTCTTTTCTTCTGCTGCCTTACTCAATAGGTCTTCTAAAGTTTTAGCACTAAAAACATCCATGATCATACACCTTTTTTATTAATCTGTACTTGAACCAATAACGTTTTAATGATGTTAACAGCTGAGTTAACTAACCAATATACCGACATTGCTGTTGGCCAAGTAGCTCCCATAAACAATATTAAAGCTAGCATTGAGTAAGTCATCATTTCTGTAGAACCAGATTTCTTAGGGGCTTTATCATAAGATTTAATCTTGTGGTCTTTTTCATTTTTCTTCTTTGCGATCCATTTAGGTAAACTAATAGAAATATATTGTGATACCCCCATCAAAACATAAAATGTAGCATAGACAAGAATTGCCGTTCCACCAATCTTTAAACCCGCCATTGGTGATACTTGAAGATCTACCCCCATAAACGTTCCTGTTGTGACCGCATATGATCTTTGTACTGCCTGCCACATAGCAATGATGATCGGTAAGGTCACAAATGTGCCTAATAATGTAGAGAATACATTGATATCATGTTTCTTATACAAAGCTGTTATCTCTTGCGATTGCATCAAACGCGAGCGTTCATCAGTCTTTCCTTCGTATTTTTTAGTAATCTTATCCATTTCAGGTTGAATCAGCTGCATTTTTTGTGAACCAGCAGTTGATTTAGCTGTTAATGGTAAAGTTATCAAGTTTACAAATACCGTTGCCACAACAATAGCCATAACAACCCCAACCGATGGTGTCAATAAATTAATGATCTGAGCTAGCGGATAAATAAAGATTGCGGTAAACCAGCTCTCTGAAAACATATCACTAAAGGTCGTCGAGGTATAAATGATCTTTTCTACCAACACTTTACCTTCAGAGTCAATAACACGCGTACAACCAGCCAATACTATCAACAATAGTGCTAACAGTATATATTTTTTATTCTTCTTAAATACTTTCATCTATGATCTCCTTATCATTTAAGATACCGTTCCCATACATTTTAACTTTTTTCAACAGTTGTAACAAGTCTTTTCTATTGTCGTTAAAACTTTTACCTAAATACGGTTTGCGAACGATGATTATTAGATCCACTTGATTTTCTAGATCAACCAAATCTTTTAACATCATTCTTAATTGTCTTTTAATCTTATTTCTTATCACTGCGTTTCCCAATTTCTTACCAACTGAAATGCCAACACGAAAATATTTAGATAATCCTGGTTGATAATAAACAACAAACACCTTACTCGCTACATACTGTTTTTGGGCGATTATCTTTTGAAATTCTTCATTACGTTTGACTCTGTTTATTTTTTTCATGATATTGAGAAAAAAAGTCACCTAAGGTGACTTGATTATGCCGACAACACCTTTCTGCCTTTGGCGCGACGACGGGCTAACACTTTACGACCTCCGACTGATTTCATGCGAGATCTGAATCCGTGGACTTTTTGGTGTTTCCTTTTGCTCGGTTGATATGTTCTTTTCACAAAAGCCACCTCCTACTTGTTTGTTGATACAAATTTGAGCAATTGCTTTATGATTATAGCCGAAACGCTTATCAAAGTCAAACTTGCGAGTCTTTAG
>JAQUCI010000008.1 GCA_028686295.1 Erysipelotrichaceae bacterium
GAAATTCATTCAATCGTTTTATCATGAACCAAACTAATAGTTTTATTCTTTAAAATACAATTTCATTTTACAATTCGCTACATAATAGTGATAACTAATTTACTATCTTTTAAATTTAGCATTATATTCTCTTCATAATGGTTTATAATATATTACATTGATTGGGGGATATGTATGTTTGAGATTATTAATAAAATAGTATTAAATCCAACTGTTACCAGAATTGATGTTTATGCTCCTTTGATCGTCAAAAAAGCTAAACCAGGACAGTTTGTTATATTAAGGGTTGCTGAAGATGGTGAAAGAATACCATTAACGATCGCTGATCGTAACATTGAAAAAGGAACCATTTCCCTTATTTTTCAGATAGTCGGGTCAACAACCTTTAAATTAAATCAATTAAATGTCAATGATTGTTTATGTGATTTGGTTGGACCACTTGGTAAGCCAAGTGAGCTTGATGATATTGATAAAGTCATTGTTGTTGGTGGAGGAGTTGGATCAGCTATAGCTTATCCCATTGTCAAAGAGTTACATTCCTTAGGTAAGAAAGTCATTACGATCTTAGGCTTTCGTAATAAAGAGTTAGTCATATTGGAAGATGAGTTTAAAGCTTGTAGTGATCAGTTATATATCATGACTGATGATGGCAGTTATCAGGGAAAAGGACTAGTTACCGATAAATTAAAAGAGATACTAAGTAAAGATACTGGTTATGACCGTGTTTTTGCAGTAGGCCCGTTGATCATGATGAAGTTTGTCGCAAAGACTACTTTACCTTATCAGATAAATACAATCGTAAGCATGAACCCATTAATGATCGATGGTACTGGGATGTGTGGCGGTTGTCGCGTAAGAGTTGATAATGAAATTAAATTTGCTTGTGTTGATGGACCGGATTTTGATGGCCATAAAGTGGATTTTGACGATGCTATCAAACGAAGTCGTTTCTATAGCGATTTTGAAAGACATAAATATGAAGAAACATGTAATCTTTTTAAAAAGGAGGTAGATGATGTCAAATAGAGTGAAGATGCGTCTTTTACCTCAAGATGAAAGAAATAAGAATTTTGAAGAAGTAGCCTGTGGTTATACGGAAACTGAAGCATTAGCTGAAGCTAATCGATGTTTGAATTGTGTAAACATGCCTTGTGTTTCAGGTTGTCCAGTTAACATCATGATTCCTCATTTTATAACCAAGATCAAAGCGAGAGATTTTGAAGGTGCTTATGAGATTATTAAGGAATCGAATAATTTTCCAGCTATATGTGGGCGAGTTTGTCCTCAAGAGTCACAGTGCGAGGCTAAATGTATTAGAGGTATAAAACAAGAACCGGTGGCTATTGGTCGTTTAGAACGTTTTGTGGCCGATCATCATCAAAGAACAAATGAAATTAAAGAATTTAAAAAGAATGGCATCAAAGTTGCGGTAATCGGTTCTGGACCCTCAGGATTAAGCTGTGCTGGTGAGTTAGCTAAAGCTGGTTTTGAAGTTGATATCTATGAAGCATTACATAAACCAGGAGGAGTGCTTGTTTATGGTATCCCTGAGTTTCGATTACCTAAAAAAATCGTAGAAGATGAGATAGAAGATCTAAAGCAATTAGGAGTTAGGATCATGACTAATATGGTCGTAGGTAGAGTAAGTACTATTAATGAACTAAGAGATCAAGGTTATAAAGCTATCTATATAGCTACTGGGGCGGGTTTACCAAAATTCATGAATATACCTAATGAAAATTTAAATGGCGTATATACAGCTAATGAATATTTAACACGAGTAAACCTAATGAAAGCTTATGAAGATGATGCTAGTACACCAATTTATCATGGTAAAGAAGTTGTGGTAGTTGGTGGAGGTAATGTCGCTATGGATGCAGCAAGGTGTGCATTACGAATGAAAGCCAACTCGGTCACAGTGGTATATCGTCGATCAAGCAATGAATTGCCAGCTCGTGCCGAAGAGGTTGAGCATGCTAAAGAAGAGGGAATCAAGTTTGCTTTTCTAAGTAATCCTATCGCTATAATTGGTAATAATGATCATCAAGTCAAAGGTATAAAGTGTATTAAGATGAAATTATCAAGCCCAGATGAATCAGGGCGTCAACGTCCAGTAGAAATTTTAGACAGTGAGTTTGTTATCAATTGTGATATGGTAATTATGGCCATTGGAACAACTCCAAACCCATTAATGAAAATGACAATCACTGAACTTGAATTTAATAAATGGGGTGGAATGATCATTGATGAAAATGGCATGACTAACATGTTAGGTGTCTATGCAGGCGGAGATGCTGTAACTGGCGCGGCCACAGTGATCAAGGCAATGCAAGCTGGTAAGATTGCGGCTAATTCGATCATTGCTTCTTTTACATAGAAAAAGACAAGCTTCATGCTTGTCTTTCTTTTGATCATTGTTTTTCGAATGAATCTTTTGTTGCGCCACATAATGGGCAAACCCAATCTTCAGGAACATCTTCCCATTTAGTTCCTGGTGCTACACCATTATCTGGATCACCTAGTTCTTCATCATAAACATAACCGCATAGAAGACATGTGTACTTTTCCATAATTATCAATCTCACTTTCTAATATGATTATATAATAAAAACAGATTGTTGACTATTATCCATGACATGAATTTAAAAAGTCGTCATAGGCTTCAGCTGCTTTGGTTTGCGCAGAGATTCTTCGTTTATTGATGAAATCATAATTATTGATTAATAAATCTACCACATAACCATCGATGGCTTTATTGTTAACTAATGATTGTATTGTTTTGACCACTTTATTATCTTCCATACCTAAACGATAAGGACGATTCTCGCTAACGGCTGTAAAAATATCAGCTACTGCCATGATTCGTGAACCAAGTGTTAGATTTTCACCACTGATGTGAAATGGATAACCATTGCCATCAAGTTTTTCATGATGATAAGAAGCCCATATCTTGATCGTATCAAAGCCAGGCAAAAAATCTAGTAATTGATAAGTATAATATGTATGTGAGCGCATTTGATTGAATTCTTCGCTGTCAAGTTTTTCTGGTTTTTCAAGGACACTGTTTTTGATGGCTAATTTACCAAGGTCATGTAAAAAGCCAGCAACTAACATCATCTTGCATTCAATTTGTGAAAAATTAGCAAGAGATGCTAAAGATTCAGCAACCACGGCAACACCTGCAGAATGAGTAGTAGTGAAACGCGATCTAAAGTCAATTACTCTTGAAAAGATATGTGATAGTTTAATGATCTCATCGATATCTAAAGATATTGAATCATATTCACCAATTTGCGATACTTTGGCAATTGGATCAAATGATGTAAGATCAAGCCATATATATTCTTTTTTACTTAAACTAGTAAAGGCTTCAGCAATTCTTACTTCATATATCCCATCGATATTATCATTAATATGGTTAATGATCTTTGGTAATTGTGTCAGAATGTTTTGTTTGGTTTTTAGCATCGATACAACTCGATCAGCAAGATGAATAATATGACTTTCATAGGGAATGATGTGATCTTTGTAGGTTCTACCATTACCATGATCCCAAGGCATGTGGTGATATTTTATGATTTGTGATTCTTGTTTTAAATAGGGATAATCTTCAAGTAAAGCTGCTCCTTTAAAGGCATGTTGATGTATTGATTGAGATGATTCATCATCGATTATCTCTAGTCTTTCATTAGATGATAATGCTCCGATATCGTGGATCAATGCCGCAAAAAAAATATGTTTTTTTCGTTCATTTGACATGACCATTTCTTCAGCTATCCTAAATGAAAGATAAGCTACCTGTTGTTGATGTTTAGCTAAATTGTTGTTGACAAGATCCTGAGCTGTTGAAAGACAAGATAATAGATTGATTAAATTTATATGAAATTTCTCCATGTTTAACTCCGTTTAAGTCATTATCATCTATATTCTAGCGCAGTTAGAAGAAAAATGCTAATAATCAAAAAAACTCCACTAAGGGAGTGGTAATCGTTATTTGGCTGGGGCAGAAGGATTCGAACCTTCGCAATGTCAGAGTCAGAGTCTGATGCCTTACCGCTTGGCGATGCCCCAAGGAAACAAGTTAATACTAAGGGTATAGGATATTTTTGTCAAGATAGCCACGATAAAATAATAACGATATATCACAAGAATATGCTATACTCATATCAAGATGAATCGAGGTAAGAAAATGGATAAATTACTTGCTTTGTTAAATGAAAATGCTCGTTATACGAATGAAGAGTTGGGTCTAATGTTAGATATTGATCCAATAGAAGTTGCTAAAGCGATCGATGAGTTTGAACATCAGGGTGTCATATGTGGATATAAGCCATTGTATAATTGGGAGTTAGCTTATCCAAATAAAGTTAGTGCTTTGATTGAACTAAAAGTCATACCACAAGCCTATGCCGGCTTTGATGCTATTGCAGAAAAGATAATGCATTTTGAGGAAGTTGAAAGTATATATTTAATGTCAGGTAGCTATGATCTAGCAGTGCAGGTAGTTGGCAAGACCTTTCAGGAAGTCGCAATGTTTGTTGCCAAGCGACTATCAACATTGGAGCCGGTACAGTCAACGGCTACCCATTTTGTTTTAAGAAGATATAAGGATATGGGAGTAGAACTTATTAATGAAGTTAAGGATGATCGGGGTACGATATCATTGTGATCGATTATAACAGTAAACTAAATAAGAATATCGCTAGCATCCAAACTTCAAAGATTAGGAAATATTTTGATCTTGCGGCGAAGATGGATAATGTTATCTCATTAGGTGTGGGTGAACCTGATTTTTTGACGCCATGGCATGTTCGTCAGGCTGCCATTTCAGCACTTGAAGACGGGACGACAAGATATACAGATAATCTTGGATTAAGTAGATTAAGACAAGCGATAAGCGATTATTTGAAACGCTTTGCTTTAGATTATGATCCAACGACCCAAATTATCGCTACTGTTGGTGGCAGCGAGGCAGTTGATCTAGCGTTGAGAACCTTATTAAATGAAGATGATGAAGTCTTGATACCTGAGCCGTGTTATGTTTGTTATGATCCAATCACACGCTTAATTGGTGGTAAAGTAGTATCAATCCCATTATCTAAAGAAAATGTTTTTAAGTTAACACCTGCTGCTTTAAAAGCCAAGATAACAGATAGGACTAAAATTTTGATATTATCTTATCCAAATAATCCAACTGGGGCAATAATGGAACAAGATGATCTTGAAGCGATCGTGCCGATCTTGATCGAGAATGATATTGTCGTTATCTCAGATGAAATATATGCAGAACTAAATTATACTGACAAAAAACATGTTTCAATAGCTTCGCTGATTGGTATGAAAGAAAGAACGATCTTAGTTGGTGGATTTTCTAAGACATATTCAATGACGGGTTGGCGATTGGGTTATGTTTGTGGACCACCACCATTGATTAAAGAAATGATCAAGATTCATCAATATACGATCATGTGTGCACCAACAATATCACAAATCGCAGGTATCGAGGCACTTGTGAATGGAGATGATGATATCAAAAGGGTAAAAGATGATTTTAATCATCGACGCAATTATATAACTGAAGCATTTAATCGGATTGGTTTAACTTGTTATCATCCTCAAGGGGCTTTCTATGTGTTTCCATGTATTAAGACTACTGGGCTGAGCTCTGATGAGTTTTGTGAGCGTTTATTATATGAGCAACATGTAGCTGTTGTTCCAGGTAATGCTTTTGGTGATAGTGGCGAGGGGCATATAAGAGTTTCTTATTGCTATTCGATCAAACACATAACTGAAGCATTAAAAAGGATAGAAACATTTATCAATAATATCAACAATTAAATTGTGTTTGTTTGCATTTTGTCAGTTCTTTAAAGTATTATATTATTTGTAGTTAATAAGAACATGGTTTAACAATCATAGCTCTAAAGATCAGGAGAAGAATTCTATGATAGTAGTTAAAGAAGTTACATCTAAAAAAGAGTTAAGAAAGTTCGTAAATTTCCCCAATCAATTGTATAAAGATAATCCATATTTTGTACCAGCTACTTATGCTGATGATTTAAATGACTGGAACTCTAAGAAAAATCCAGCGTTTGATTATTGTGAAGCTAAATGTTTCTTGGCTTATAAAGATGATATGATCGTTGGGCGTATTGGGGCTATATTAAGTCATAAATCTAATAGAAAATGGAATACTAAGCGTATGCGGTTTTCACAAGTTGATTTTATTGATGATGATGAGGTCGTAGATGCTTTATTTAAAACAGTAGAAGAGTATGCCTTATCGAAGGGTTGTGATGAAGTTCATGGACCCTTAGGATTTACTGATCTTGATAGAGAAGGAATGCTAGTAGAAGGTTTTGATCAGATCAATCTATTTTTTACATATTATAATCATCCATATTATAACCAACAATTAGCACGTTTAGGTTATGTCAAGGATGTTGATTGGATTGAATACCGTTTATTTTCCACACATGATATGCAGGCGGTTGAGAAAATATCTGTCATATCTGATCGACTAAAGAGGATGTATAAACTACACGAGGCTGATTTAAAGACTCACATTGGTGTATATCCCTACATTAAAAAGATGTTTTCATTACTAAATATCGCCTATGCTCCCTTATATAGCGTTGTTGATCTAAATGATAAACAGATCAAGCATTACGTGAATAAGTTCTTGCCGATGATCAATATGGATTATGTAAGTTTTGTTATGGATGAGAACAATGATATGGTTGGTTTTGGCATATGCGCACCAAGCATGAATGAGGCTTTTAAAGCTACAAATGGAAGACTATTACCATTTGGATTTATTAAAGTGTTAAAAGCAATGAAACATAATGATACACTAAATATGTTTTTGATCGCCGTTCATCCTGATTATCAAGGTAAGGGTATCAATGCTATTATCATTGAGAAAATTCTAAAAAATGCGATCAAAAATGGTATTAAATTTGCTGAAACAGGTCCAATGCTTGAGACCAATGAGAAGATACAATCTCAATGGAAACGTTTTGATAAGATACAGCACAAACGTCGTCGTTGTTATATCAAGAAGATAAAATAAAAAACGCATTTAGCGTTTAAGTTTAGATGGTAGTCCGTACGGGGCTTGAACCCGTGTATGCCAGATTGAGAATCTGGTGTGTTAACCACTTCACCAACGGACCGTGCAGGATAAGTATAGCACTAATAAATCATCAATAAAAGAGGAATAATTGGGCTTCATTTAAGAAACTGATTAGTTTGGTTGAAATGTAAGCGGTTTATGACTATAATTGAAAAAGAGGAATTAAGATGAGTACAAATTATAAAGACAGATTAATAAGAATTGATGACATTCCACAGGGACATACAACTATCCTCAAACAGGGCAGCAAACCATTTATGCCATTGATCTTTGTTTTAGTCATTGGGATAGTAATGCTTTTATTGCCTAATGTTCGTATTATTGGTATTGCTGTAGTTGTGATAAGTGGTTATGTTTTATTTGGAGCCAAAAACCGTCCATTATTTGAGATTACTGATAAATACATTGTCATTTATATCCATGGTAATGAACGTGAGTGTAACATCATCTATCTTGATGAGATCATCAATTGGGAATTCATGCCTGGTAAAACGACATTAGATGCTATTGGTTTAGTGTTAAACGATGGTAGTGAACATAGCTTTGCGACTGTGACTCCAAATAATACTGTTAAGACAATGCGTCAACTTATGAAAGATCGTGAGATCATCCAAAAGAAAAAGCGTTAAGTTATGTTAAAAGTATTTTTGTTACCAGATTCATTTAAAGGATCTCTAACAAGTAGTCAAGTCAGCGACGCGATAAGTAAGGGCATTAAAAGTGTGATAACTGATGTTGAGATAATTTCTTATGTGATAGCTGATGGTGGTGAGGGTACTGTTGATGCTTTTGTAAGTGCAGTCAATGGTAGTAAAAGCAAATATGATACAGTTGATGCCTATTTAAAACCAATCAAGGTAGAAGTAGGCATTTTAGATCAAAGTACGGTAGTGATCGAGGTCGCTAGTGTGGTAGGATTGAATATGTATGATATAACTAAACGGAATGCATTAAAAGCGACATCATATGGGGTAGGTGTTCTCTTAAGTAAACTTAAGGATGAGGGTTATAGAAATATCATTATTGGTCTTGGTGGTAGTTGTACAAATGATGGTGGTATGGGTTTATTACAAGCTCTAAATTGGCGATTTTTTGATGATAATGATGAATTGTTACCACCTCAAGCTTTATCTTTAGCAAAGATCAAGAGGATTGATAATACGGGTGTTATCGATATGAGTGGTATCAATCTGATCGTTGCTAGCGATGTTGATAACCCCCTTTTGGGCAGTAATGGTGCAACGATGATCTATGGACCACAAAAGGGTGCAAATAAACAGGTCCTTGAGCAACTTGAGTTTGGTATGCGTAACTATGTTGAAGTAATGAAAGAACTTGGTTTAATGATTGATAGAGCCAAAGGAGCAGGAGCTGCAGGAGGTTTGGGTGCTGCACTTATCGGAGTATTGAAGGCAGATAAACATCTTGGGATTGACTTACTATTACAATATATTCAACTTGAATCAAAACTAGATAATAATTGTGTGGTGATCAGTGGGGAAGGTAAAACCGACAGTCAATCACTGATGGGAAAAGTGGTGAGTGGCATCGCTAATATAACTAAAAAAAGGAATGTCCCATTTTATCTGATTAGTGGTTGTGTAGATCTAGATGATTTATCCTTAAATAAATTAGAAGTAAAGAAAGCGTATGCAATTAGAGATATTGCAATTAATGATCAAGATTCATTTATAAATGCTTATGAGTTGATCATTAATGTTGCTAAAACATTGGCTAGTACTTACTTGATATAGAATTGTTTTATTTGTATGTTATAATTACACAGTGGAGGTAATCTATGCCTAATTTATTAAATAATGCTTTTTTCTGGCAAAAGATCGATACGATCTTTTCCTCAAATAAACTGATCATCACTAAAAAGAAGGGTGAATATCATTCTATCTATAAAAACTTAAGGTATCCAGTAGATTATGGTAATCTTGATGATACATTACCTGAAAATTCGGGAATCAGTGTTTACAAAGGAAGCGTAAGTGCTTCAGTTGTTGATTGCATCATCGTTGCTGCAGACATTTTAAAAAAAGATATTGAAGTAAAACTTCTTTGCGGTTGTACGGCTGATGAAGAGCTGAGCATCTTACAGTTTCTAAATCAAACCGAGTTTCAAAAAGGAATCTTGATCAGGCGTGGTGATGATATTCCAGCTTGGGCGATAACAGAATGACTGCTTAGGCAGTTTTTTTGCTTCTATGGAGGAATATATGGAAATAAAGATCATAAAAATGGGTATAAATGGTGAAGGGATTGGTTATATCAATAATAAACCAACCTTTGTTAATGGAGCGTTCCCAGATGAGACAGTTGAGATAAAGATTATTAAAGACAATAAAACATATCAAATCGCGGAATGTATAAAAATAGTGGAACCATCATCATCTAGGATAAGATCACGCTGTAAAGATCATGAATGTCAAGTGTGCCCTTTAATAGCTATGGATTATCCACAACAGTTGATCCAAAAGCAAGCGATAATAACGCAAGCTTTATATAAATATGCTGGTATTAAAAGTAAACAGATAGATACGATAGTCGCAAATCCACTTCCTTTGGGTTATCGTAATCAACTGAAACTGCCTTTAAATATGAAAGATAATAAATTAGTAAGTGGTATGTATCAACCTCAAAGTAATCAATTTGTATATGTGAAGAAGTGTGTCGTGCATCAAGATAACCTTGAATTCATTAAAGATGAGATACTAAAAGTTTTAAATAAATATAAACAAAAAAGTTATGATCAAAGAACAAAAAAAGGCCTGCGATATTTAATCGTAAGAGGAGTAGATGATCAGTTTCAATGTACTTTGGTAAAGGGTATTGATGAACTATCCGAAACGATGCTTGATGAACTGGCTGATATTGAAGGGTTATGCTCAATCTATCAAAGCCAAAACACTAGTAAGAAAAGTTATGATCTGTTTGGTAATAAATTAAAAAGATTGAGAAATAAAGAATATATTAATGTAAGGCTTGAACAGTTTAAGTATCGTTTATCGCCAACTGCTTTTTTTCAACTGAATCATAAACAAGCAATCAATATCTATAGGTATGTAGTTGATCATGTAGCTAAAGACAGTGTTGTAGTTGATGCGTACTGTGGTATTGGTAGTATGTCTTTGTATATTGCCAAGAAAGCTAAAAAGGTAATTGGTATCGAAAATAATCAAGAAGCGATAAATGATGCAAGATATAATGCTTCCATTAATAATTGTATAAATTGTGAGTTTATCTTTGGTGATGCCGCTGATAAACTAAAGGGTATAGTAAACGATGTAAGTATTGACGTGTTGATCATAAATCCACCACGAAGTGGACTTAATGAAGAGATGATCGAAACGATCCTAAGATCAAAGATTAAACAATTGATCTATGTGTCTTGTAATCCTAGTACATTAGCTAAGAATATTGATAATCTTCGTGCTAAGTATCAAGTTGATAAGATAATGCCGTTTGATATGTTTTCGCATACCCCATTGGTGGAATCAGTTACAACTTTATTTTTAAAGCGATGAATAATCAACCAAAAAATGATTAACAGGTTTAAAAAAATGCAGTTCTGTATTACAATAGATGTGAGAAAAAGGGAGGTATTAAAATGCCGTTAGTTAATACAAAAGAAATGTTTAAAAAAGCGTATGATGAAGGTTACGCTATTGGTGCTTTTAATGTAAATAACATGGAGATCGTTCAAGCGATAACAGAAGCTGCTAAGGAAATGAATTCACCAGTTATCTTACAAGTATCATCAGGCGCTCGTAAGTATGCAAAGCATGTTTATTTGGTTAAGTTGGTTGAGGCAGCGCTTGCTGATACCGATCTACCCATCGCTCTTCATTTGGATCATGGTGATACATTTGAACTTTGTAAAGCTTGTATAGATGGTGGTTTTACAAGTGTTATGATCGATGGTTCAGCACATAGTTTTGAAGAGAATATCGCTTTGACAAAAAAGGTCGTTGATTATGCTCATCAATTTAATGTTACTGTTGAAGGTGAATTGGGTAAATTAGCTGGCGTTGAAGATGATGTTAATGTTTCAGCTGAAGATGCTTCATACACAAATCCTGATCAAGTTGAAGAATTTGTTAAACGTACTGGTGTTGACTCATTGGCAATAGCTATCGGTACAAGTCATGGCGCTTATAAATTTAAACCAGGCACAAAGCCACAACTTCGTTTTGATATCTTAGAAGAGATTCAAAAACGTTTACCAGGGTTTCCTATCGTATTACATGGCGCATCCAGTGTTCCACAAGAATATGTTAAGATCGTAAATCAATATGGTGGAGCTATGCCTGATGCTATTGGTGTCCCTGAAGATATGTTAAGACAAGCAGCTAAAATGGCAGTATGTAAGATCAATATTGATTCTGACTTACGTCTTGGAATGACAGCGGCGATCAGAAAGCACTTCGTTGAACATCCAGATCATTTTGATCCTCGTCAATATCTTGGTGATGCAAGGACAGCTATCAAAGGTATCGTAAGTCATAAAATAAAAGAAGTATTAGGAAGTAATGATAAAGCATAAATAAGATAAACTGCCAATAGGCAGTTTATTTTTGGAAAGAGGTTCATTATATTACAAGTAAATAAATTAACGATAACGACTTTAGATCAAAGAGTATTGATCAAAGATCTTTCCTTTGTCTTAAACAAGCATGATAAGATTGCCATCATTGGTGAAGAAGGTAATGGCAAGAGTACGATACTGAAGGTTTTGATCAATGATCCATCATTGGTTGATTATGTGAGTTTCAGTGGTCAGATAAATACCAATGATGAACTTATTGGGTATCTACCACAACATTTAGATGACGAATGGCTAGAAATTACAGCTAGTGATTTTTTGCTTAAACAGAAAATAGATGAAAAAATTGAAATTAATGACTATAACAAATTAGCAGATATGATCATTATTGCGGCTAAGTTGGATCTTGATCTTAATATGATAACAGACGGTCGCAGCTTAAAAGTGTTAAGTGGTGGAGAATTGATCAAACTACAATTGATCAAGATACTTCATCAAAAGCCAGACATCTTATTATTAGATGAGCCAACAAATGATCTTGATTTAGATACATTGATCTGGTTACAAAAGTTCATTAAAGAAAGTGAATGTCCTATTTTGTTTGTAAGTCACGATGAGACATTGCTAACTAATGTAACAAACGGTATCTTGCATATTGAACAATTGAATAAAAAGACAGTAGCTCAATACCATTTTGAACATCTTGACTATGCAAGTTATATTAATAAAAGAAGAGAAGTTTTAACTAAAATGACAATGTTGGCTAAAAAGGAACAAGCTGAACATAAGATTAAGATGGAAAAATGGAATAGGATCTTCGCAAGGGTCGATAATGATATAAATAGTGTATCAAGACAAGACCCACATAAAGCAAAGATGTTAAAGCGAAAGATGCATGCGATCAAAGCTGCCAAAAAGCGTCTTGATAATACGGAATTAAGAAAGATTCCCGATCCTGAAGAAGCGATCGATCTATACTTTCCTAAGATCGATTTAGCTAATAAAAAGATTATTCTTGATTTAAATATAGATAACTTAATGATTGATAATCGGATTCTAGCATCAGGAATTAACTTGAGCGTAAGAGGTAGCGAACATGTTGTGATCGTTGGTAATAATGGCGTAGGTAAGACAACATTGATAAAAGAGATTACCAATGATCTTGATCAAAGATCGATCAATTATGGATATATGCCACAGGATTATCGATTGGCAATGAATGATGAGCAATCAATCTTATCTTATTTTGAAGTTGTAGGTGATAAAGATCAAACAAGTACGATCAGGAGTTATTTAGGCAGTTTAAAGTTTACACCGATGGAAGTTGAAGGTAAGATCAAAGAGTTATCTGGTGGGCAAAAAACGAAGCTAGCGTTACTAAAATTAGTTTATCAAGCTCCGTCGGTATTGATATTGGATGAGCCAACCCGAAACTTAAGTCCTTTATCAAATCCAATCATTCGTAAACTGTTGCATGATTATCAAGGGTGTATCATTGCTGTTTCTCATGATCGAAAATTTATTCAGGAAGTAGCAAATACGATTTATGAGCTGACAAATAAGGGTTTAAGACGTATTTATGATATAATCAAATGAACATATAGGAGAAGATCATGAAAAGACAGATCGTATTAGCAAGCCAATCACCTAGAAGACGTGAGTTATTATCAAAATGTAAGGTACCGTTTTTGGATGTTAAACCAAATAGCGATGAGATCATAAATAATGATATTCCATTAAACGAAGCTATCGCTTTATTGGCTGAAGAAAAGGCACTGTCTGTTTTTGAGCGTTATCCTCAGGCATTGATAATCGGTGCTGATACGATCGTGGTTGATAATAAAGAGATATTGGGGAAGCCAAAAGATGAAGAAGATGCCTTTAAAATGCTAAAGAGATTATCAGGTAAAAGACACTTAGTGATCACAGGGGTGGCTCTTATTAGTGAAGAAGAACGTTTACGTTTTTATGATGAGACGATCGTTGAGTTTTATGAGCTTAGTGACGACATGATCAATGAATATATTAGATCAAAGGAGCCAATGGATAAGGCAGGAGCTTATGGTATTCACGGTAATGGTGGTCTGTTTGTAAAGAGAATTGAAGGAGACTTTTATAGTGTGATGGGGTTACCTATCGCAAGGATCTATAAATTGCTACAAAAACACTTGTAAAGATTGATTTTCTAGCGTTTATTGTTTATCATAATAAATACAATGCCGCTATAGTTCAAAGGTAAAACGGAGCAATGGTAATGCTCAGTTCGCAGTTCAATTCTGCGTAGCGGCACCATCTTAAGACAACCTATCACAGATAGGTTTTTATTGTTTTGATTATCATGCAGATGATCGTTATTCATGGTATAATCAAAGGGATAAATAGGTGATAAACATGAAAAAGAACTTTCTTTTATCTATTTTGATGTTATTGTTAACATTTAATTCGATATTGGCTAATTCAACACCAACCTATTGGCAAGCTTATCCGTTATCAGAGTCATTAGTGATCGATAAAACGGTTGAAGTAGCTATTAATAATGAACATTTAGTGTTTGATTTTAATGATGAGAACATTCCAGATAATAGTTTTTGGTTATCTGCGGCTGTATCGGCTACTTATCAGATGGAAAATGAAAGTGACAAAGAAGTGATAGTCAATATGATGTTTCCGTTTATCGATCAACTTAGTATGATAGATGTTGATCTCCTATCAGTTTATGATGATGACAACGAGATTGACCATACCCTACTTATAAACTTAAATAAGCTAAGTGATGGATCGATAAGTGAGCTTAATGGTTTTGTATCGGGGTTGAATGAAAGTGATATTGATCTTGATCAAGAAGCTGTTTTGTATAAAATTGAAGCTAAGGCAAATGATGAGAGTTATTTGAGTGTTGATATACGCTATCAAAATGAAGATGTTGTTGTTATTGGTTTCAATGATCTTGGTGGTTATCAATATAATGGTGATGATAGTGATCGTTTGGCTGGTTGGATTAGAGATGATAAAACATTTTATTTGTTATCTATCAATGGGGAAATAGAATTGAACATTAATGGGTATACCGATTATCAGATGTCAAGCGAGAAAAAGATTGATCATCTTTTGAGTACATCGATCGTCAATGCAAGATCATATCTATTAGATTATCTTAAAGAGGACATTGATCAAGGATTATTGAATAAGATTGACGATGATCAGTTTATCAATATTATCAATGATTATATTGATGAGCAAGAGAATCGTTATTTAAATGATTGGGATCTTAAAGCAGAACTTGATAGTGATCGATTATATGGCATGCATTATCAAGTTACTTTTAAGCCTAAACAAACAAAAAAGATCACAGTTAATTATCTTATCAATGGAACGATGGATAAATCTAATACGGTCGAACCGATTTATCACTTTACATATCTTTTATCACCGGCTAAAAATTGGGCTAGTTTTAAAGATTTAACGATTGACATATATACACCACAAGATAATCGTCATATCATAGATAGCTCTATTAATTTAAAGAAGATAACCAATGATCATTATCAATTTGAAAGCCCTGAGCTTATTGATGGTGAACTTGAGTTCTCTTTGTATACTAATGAAGATATCAGTTTTATTGATAGAACTGCCAAAGTTGTTGAAAGATGGCAGTATGTCTTAATATTTTTTAGTCCGATAGTGATCGCTATGATCGCTTTATGGTTATTTTTAACATATAAATTAAAGAAAAAAAATAAGAACAGAAGGAGATTTAAATGAGAGAACCAGTATTAGTTATTTTGGCTGCCGGTATGGGATCACGGTATGGTGGACTTAAGCAGATTGATGTAGTAGGGGATAATGGCGAGTGTATTATCGATTTTTCAATCTATGATGCCATTTTGGCAGGGTTTAAAAAAGTTGTTTTGATCATTCGTAAGGAACATAAAGAAGCTTTTGACCAAGCTTTAGCTAATAAGATTAGTCCTTTTATTAAAGTTGAATATGCTTTTCAAGATATGGATGATCTTCCTGAGGGATTTACTAAACCAGAAGAGAGAGAAAAGCCATGGGGAACAACGCATGCCATCTTAGCATGTCGACATGTTGTCAACCAACCATTTGTCGTTATCAATGCTGATGATTATTATGGTCGTCAGGCATTTAAGACTATCTATGATTTTCTGTTAAATGAGGTTAGTGATGATACTTATGGTATGGTAGGTTATGTCATTAGTAATACATTGACTGATCATGGAACAGTATCAAGAGGGGTTTGTGAGGTTAAAGATGGTTATCTTGATAAGATCGTTGAACGTAAAAAGATCAAAAAAGAAGACAATAAACCATACTATGAAGATAGTGATGGCAATTGGCATCAAATAGCTAATGATAATCTTGTGTCAATGAATTTTTGGGGATTTGCGCCAAGCATTATGGATCATTTACAACCGATCTTTGCTCGTTTTTTAAAGGAGGAGATGAATGATAATCCTTTAAAATGTGAACATGTGATACCAACTGCTATTGATGAGCTTATTCATCACCATAATGTCAAGGTGAAAATGTTAAGATCAAATGATACATGGTATGGGATTACTTACAAAGAAGATAAAGAGAATATTATGAGATCTCTGGCAAGATTGAAAGCTGAGGGAAAATATCCACCGAGTTTATGGCAAAAGTAAAGGCAAGATTAATCTTGCCTTTATTTTCTGCCTGCACCGCCACCTCGTGATCTACCACCGCCGAATGAGCGAAAACCACTAGAGCGGTTACTGGATCTATTACCAAATATTGATCGTGAACTTTGGCTAAACATCGATCCTGAACTTTTTTTGATCGTTGGTCGTGGCGGAATATAATTGGATTTAGTATGAGTCATTTTCTTGGGTATTGTAGTTTTGTTTCTTACTTTATAATTATTAAAAGGAAGTATGGTTGGACGATGGTATGTGGGGTTATAAAAACCTTTTGTTTGTCTTGGGTCATAATAACGTTGTTTCTTTTTGATCGATGCGAATACAGCTGATATGATCAACAAGATAGCTAGAATGATCACGATAGCAATGATGATATTGAAGATAGTCTTAAATAATGATTCACCTTTAACATTTTCATTGATGGTTTCAATTGGCTGAAATCCTTGCTCTATGTCATCAATCTCTATTTGATAGACATTTAGTATTTTTTCATATAAGGCATTAAATAGCTTTTGTGTTCCTTGATCATATTCTTGTTGTGCAAAATCATCTTCAAGATAATCTAGTAATAGATTTTTTAATGTACCTCCGGTTAAGTTATTTTCAAGACCTGTTCCAACCATGAGCCAATAGTTATCATCGTTGATCGCTAAAAGCAATAATACACCATTGTTCTTATCACTTGCTCCTACCCCATATTCATTGAACATTTCATAAGTATAGTCTTCTATCTCATAACCGCTAGTATCTTCAACCGTTACGATGATAATCTCGGCACCAGTTTGTTCTTGAAGGATAGCGTTTTGAGAGTTGATATAGGTTTCGGTCTTTTCGGTTATGACATTAGCGAAATCCTGCACAAAAGAGCTATTGTCGGCCTTAGGCACATCAATAGCTTTAATCGGCAAGGTCAGTACGGTGACCAGTAATAAATTTATGATCAGGATAATAGATGTTCTAAGCTTTTTCATTTCAGTCCTATCTAAAAGTATCTAGTTTTTTGATGAAAGTCATTTTACTTAATATGTTTGCTGGAAAATTATCTAATTTTTGGTTAAATGTTTCAGCATAACTATTGTATGCATTATGGCCTATCTTATCTTTGGCTTCACTTATATCATAATATAGAGTAATGATGGCTTGATCGTGGGCACTGTTTAAAGGGTATTTATCCAGTGCATAGTATAGTTGATCGATAAGTGAATCTAATGTTTGATAAGTTATATATTTATCATGGATATTATCAGCATAGACCAATTCGAGTTGGGTAGCATTAACCTTATCAAGTAGTTCTTTATCATCATCACGCACATAGATGGTCGCAATGCTAATTAAGCGACTTGAAGCATCGATCACACGATCAAGATCGTTTTGAATACCATATCCATCATTATCTTCACCTGCATAAAAGATCGCTTCCGATTCTTTTCTCATGGTAGATAAGGTTCGATGGCTCCCAAAAAATACAGAAAATATGATCGTAATGACCATGATGATCAATGAGGTTTTGCGATTATTTATAAACTTCAAGATGATCTCCTTTATTTACTGATCTCGAGTAGTTTTTGCTTTAGAGCTTCTTCAATCCTGGTAAGTTCAACTTCAGCTGCTTGTCGTTTCGCTCTTCCTTCTTTTTGAATTGTCATGACATCATCTAGAGTACCGATCAATTGTTCGTTAGTGTGTTGCAGGGTTTCAATGTCAACGATGCCTCTTTCGGACTCTTTAGCTGTTTCAACAGTTGCCATTCTTAGTTTGTCAGCGTTGCTCTTTAGTAATTCATTAGTCATGTCGGTGACTTCTCTTTGTACTTTTATCGCTTCTTGCGAATGACTTAAACCTAGAGCGATGACCATTTGATTCTTCCAAAGTGGAATAGTGTTTTGTAGGGTAGATTGAATCTTTTCAACCATTAGCGTGTCCCCACCTTGAACCAAACGAATTTGTGGACCCATCTGAATTGAAATCTCTCTTGTTAGCTTTAGATCATAGATTTTCTTTTCAAAGCGATTACATAATTCCGCAAAGTCATTAGCTTTCTGTGAATCTTCTGGTAATCCACTAGCTTTCGCCTTATCGATCATGTCTTTTAGGGTGGTATTTCTTACTTCTTCAAGTTTCTTTTGGCCAGCGACAATATACATTGATAATTCCTTGAAGTTAGTTAGATTACGTTTATACATCTCATCTAACATTGCGATATCCTTATAAAGGATGTATTGATGTCTTTCTAGATGATCAACGATCGTTTGGATATTATCGCTTGCATCATTGTACTTGGCTTTAAGTGCTTGTAACTTGTTGGCAGATTTTTTAAACAGGCCAATTATGCCTTTTTTCTCGTCAAGGTCAAATCCCTTTAGCTCAACCACTAGATTTGTTATCATATCACTTACTTCATCAAGATCTTTCGTCTTGACATTTTGTAGTGCTGATTCAGAAAATTCAGCCATCTTTTGTTGAGCAGCAGAACCATATTGAAGGATTACATTGGTGTTGCTGATATCAATTTGTTTAGCAAAATCAGCTACCATCTTTTTTTCTTCTTCACTTAGATTTGCTTCATCAACATTCTTTGTTAGTGTCTCGACATCTAATTCACCTACTTCTTGCATTAATGGATCTAAAGTCAATACTGGGGTCGTTTCTTTTGTGTTAGTCATAATTTCTCCTTTTATTTAAAATTAAATATTTCTTCACTTAAACCTCTACTAGCCAACATGTTTTCCATACCTGCGATATCGGTCGTGATATCTAAAGCTTCATCAGCGAACATACCATCCAATGCTTTCTTAAAGGCGATGATGGCATTATCCAATAATTCATCAATCTTTTGCATGGATGTTGATATATTATCGCCGCTGATCGCTTGTTTTTCAAATGTAAGATAATAATTCAATAATTTTGTGATCGTTGGTAAATAAAAATTCATGAATTGTTTGATCATTGTTGCATCTTTTGGGTCGTTTTTGATCTGTGATAATATCTTTGTCAAAAGATCTATTATCTTATCTACCTTATTGTTAATAGTAGTGTTTTTGATCATATCATTTGTGGCTTTTATTTCAGTTACAAATTGATTACCGACTAAGATCATCTCATCAGCTGAAGGATTTCCGGTGATTATCGGCTCATCTGTTATCTCGACGTTGATGATATTGCGCGGCGCATATTTATCCACAATAAAGAAAGCGATGAGCGAGAATATTATTAGTAAAGTAAAATCGATTACGCGATACATGGGTAAAATAAACGCATATAATAACCACAGCAAGGCAACGCTGATAAAAGCTAAACCTGTTTTACGTGATACTTTTTTATAACGCTTTTGTATCATGAATATATGCTCCTTAAGATTATTTTACTTATTATCAAAATTATATTCAAGAAATAACGATCTTTTGTTTGTGATTGGGATTGATGATGTAATAGTGAATGATGTCATAGTAACGATCGTTATGGAAGAAATCATCTTTACGTATGCCTTCATAAACAAGTCCGCATTTCTCTAAGACGCGTTTTGATGCTAGATTTTCGATGACATGTCCAGCTGTGATCTTATGATAGTTGATATCATTAAACAAATATTTGATCACTGCTATAACTGCTTCACTTACATAACCTTGATTCCAATAGCGGGATCCAATCGCGTAACCAATCTCAATCGATCCGATGTAATCATTACGGGCTTGTTGTAAGAAGATGCCGATACATTCCTTTATCTCTTTTAACTCAATACCCCAACAGTAGGATGTAGGATCATTAGATAAGCGGACTAGGCTGTCGATACTTGAAGCATTAAAATTCTCATAGTAAGGAGCTTTAAAATAATCTAGAACTTGCTTATCGTTGTTAATGTTAATGAAGATATCGTAGGCATCTTTATTTGAAAGTGGTCTTAAGATCAGTCTTTTAGTCTCAATACGTTTACTTCCGTGATGATTTAATTTAGGTCTTTCCATTAGCTTATCAACCTTTCTATAATGTTATAACCACTAATAATGGTGGCGATAGTACTGAATAAATTAGTAAGGATAACGATTGTGAGGATTTTGATAAACCGATTTTTGAGTATTCCTTTAATACTGGTTATATCTTGATAAACATTTTGCATGTCTGCGACTGTTGGCTTTCTGATCATAGCTTCAACGATACCAGCAAACCATCCAGCTGCCAATAATGGATTTAATGAGGTAAAAGGTGCTACGACAAAAGCGGTGATTATAGTTAAAGGATGAGCAAATAAGATCAAACAGGCAATAGCACTGAATGTAGAGTTATAGAGGATCCAGGTGCTAATCTGGGATAACCCCATTTGGAGACTATTAATGAATGAATAGATGATCAAAGCAATGATCAATCCAGGAATTATCCATCCTTTGATCTTTGTGGCCAGTGTTTTGTTTGGTATCTTAACAAGTTCTTTCATATCTTGTTCTTGATCGATCTCTTTGATCACGCCACTGACATGAGCTGCTCCTAAAACGGCAACTATCTTATTTCCGTGAGCGTTTTTGATCTTATTGGCAATATATTGATTGCGTTCATCGATTAATACTTCTGCGACTGTTGGTAAGCTTTGATATACTTCCTTAAGCGCTGCATCAAGCATATCTTGTCCCTTTAGTTCTTCAATCTTCGCTTCATCGATCTTCTCATCTTCAATGCTTGAGAAGATAAGCATGTATAACAATTTTAGTTTTTCCTTTAGACCTAGTTTTCGCCATATTCGCATGAAGGTTGTTTGGATATCTCGATCAGCTAGTACAAGTTTAGCGTTTATCGCTTTGGCACTAGCTATGGCTTCAATCATCTCTTTACCAACTTGGGTATCGACATTGGAAGCAATCTTACGCTGATAGGCGCTTAGCAACATATTTACAAGTAATAAGAATACCTTTTTTTCTTTTATTACTTTTATGACATCGGTCTTTTGCCAATCATCTTTTTTATCTAGTGAATCATAGCGTTGTTTATCAAGTTCAATACAAACGCTATCGGGTGTTTCAATGGCGATTACTTCTTTTACTTGTTCAGCACTTTCTTTGGAAACATGTGCGGTTGCGATCAGGATGATCTCTTTATTTTTATATGGTAAACGAGTTAGGTTATTTTCAATCATAGAGGTCTTCTTTCATTTATTTACACTTTAATATTACCATTAAAAACAGATAATTTGAATGGTATTGCTACATCATGTTAACTATGGTAAAAAATACCTGATCGATACTAAATGTTTCATATCAGAATATTGATTATATGCTATAATTAACAACATAGGAGGGCCTATTATGTTGAGTTATACAACCTTGCAGAATATGATTCAGATCGCAAGGATGGTCATTGATATCGCTATCATAACATTGTTGGTGTATTATTGCCTAAAGATCGTTCGCAATAATTCACGGACGATACAGATATTTAAAGGTGTCTTATTTGTTGTATTCATGAATGCCGTAGCTCAATTTTTTGGATTAAAGACGGTCAAGGTTGTTGCTGACATTCTGGTCCAATGGGGTTTTTTAGCAGTTATTATCATTTTTCAACCTGAGATAAGATCAATCTTGGAAAAACTCGGTAAATCGAGTGTTTTTAGTCGTATGTCATCACTATCTGGCAATGAGCGAGAAGAATTGGTTGATGAGATCGTCGATGCAAGTATGAATCTTGCAAGTCAAAGAGTTGGAGCATTGATCACGATCGAGCAAACTCATTCACTTAGTGATTATATCAAGACGGGAACGCCAATGAATTCAATCGTTACTGCAGATCTATTATCTTCAATTTTTGTGACGACGACTCCACTTCATGATGGTGCTGTCATCATCCAAGGTGATCGTATCGCTTGTGCATCTGCGTATTTTCTGCCAACAGATAAATCATTACCTAGACGATATGGTGCACGACATCGAGCAGCAGTGGGGATTAGTGAGATTACGGATTCGATCACGATCGTTGTTTCTGAACAGACCGGCTCAGTATCTTTAGCGAAAGATGGTGAACTTACCAAGATGACACAAACTACCTTGCGTAAATTCTTACTTAAAGCTATATGTAATGAAGAAGTTGAGCATGGAGACAATAATGATCAAAATGAAGATAAAAACGAAAGGATCGAATCAATCTTTAATGATCTGATTGAAAAAGAAGATGAGCCTATCGTTATTGAAAAGATAGATGAAGATGTTGATGATCAAGTTAATGATAGTGGTGTATTAAAGATATTTCGTAAATCAAAAACAGATCAAGAGGAAATAAATGGTGATCAAGTTGTCACTAAACCTAAAAAAAGAACAAAGAAAAAAGATCAAGAAGAAGTTGTTGATACTTCCGAAAAGGGAGGTGACAAGCAATGAGTAAACGTAAAAAAGTAGATCGATTGGAGTCTGAAGATAAACTAGAACTAGCGTCAAGGATCGCTAAACAAAGCAAGAAAGTCGCAAATACTTATGAAAGCATTGAAAGTTCATTTTTAAGGATCATTCGTTGGTTAAGTTCTTGGGTAGATCGTTTTCTCTTTAACCAAAAGTATAGTAAGATCGTTGCTTTCTTACTGGCGGTCTTGATCTATGTAACAGTTAATATAAGTGATAGTCCACTGGGTACGATCAGTCAGTCAGGTTATGTCATTAACGAGATACCAATAACGGTAAGAGTTAATGAAGAGGTGTATGAAGTAAGTGGATTACCAAATTCGGTGTCTGCGAGTATCATCGGTGATGTATCGGATATATCGATGTTGAAAAACTCGAGTAGTTATAAGGTGGTAGCGGATCTTACTGGTCTTGGTGAGGGTACACATGAAGTGGACCTTGCAGCGACAGATTTTTCTTCTCGACTAAATGTAACGATTAACCCTTCGAAAGCGGTTGTGACGATCAAGAAGAAGGTTACTTGGCGATTTAATCTTAGTTATGATTTTGTTAATACGGATGAAATTGATGCAATGTATGTATTAGGTACACCAACATTATCAACTACTGAGGTCATGGTTAAAGCTTCTCAGACAACTATCGATCAAGTAGCGTATGTCAAAGCTTTGATAGATGTTAAGGGACAATCTACTAGTTTTATGAGTGAAGCGGTCTTGGCAGCTTATGATGTTAATGGTAACAAGGTTAATGTCGATCTGATCCCATCGGTCGTAACTGCAAGTGTTCCAGTTTCTTCACCTAATAAAACAGTGGCGATCAAGATTGAACCAATCGGGGAAGTTCCAAATGAGATGGCGATCGATCAGATATCGCTTGATCATTCATCGGTTACATTATATGGACCCGATTCAGTGTTGAGTAAGATAAATGATATCAAAGTTCAGATCGATGCGACGACATTGATCGAGAACTCAAGCTATACAGCTCCGATAACGATTCCAAGTGGGGTTAATAAAGCAAGCATCACAAGAGTTATCATGTCGGTCACTTTAGCTGAAAAACAAACTAAAACAATTAGTAGTGTACCGATTAATGTCTATAATAATACTAATAGTTATAAATTTGCGTTAAATGAAGATGAAGAAGTGGTAGCTGATGTGATCGTATATGGTAGTACTTCTAATATCAATGATCTAAGTGCTGATGACATCAATGTTTATTTTGATATGAAAAATATTCTACCTGGCACTCAAGAGATTCAACTTTCCGTCAGCGGCAATAATTCACTTGTTAAATATGAATTAGTTGAACCAATCATCACTTTAACAGTAATGGAATAAAGGAGCGTTCATGGGTAAATATTTTGGTACTGACGGTTTTCGTGGTGTGGCTAACCAATCTTTGAAGGTTGATCAAGCTTTTAAAGTAGGGCGGTATCTTGGTTATCATTTTCATAAAAAGCCAAAAGCTAAGATCATCATTGGTAAAGATACACGCTTATCTGGCTCAATGCTTGAATCGGCGTTGGCGGCTGGTATAACAGCAAGTGGAACAGATGTAGAGTTGTTAGGTGTGTGTCCTACACCGGCTATTGCCTATCTAGTTAAGAGTTTACAATATGATTGTGGAGTGATGATATCAGCGAGCCATAACCCATATCATGATAATGGAATAAAAGTTTTTAATCGTGAGGGTATGAAATTGCAAGCTAATATCGAGGACATGATCGAGGCTTATGTTGATGGTCATGATCAGCTGCCTTATGCAGTGGATGGCGATATTGGAGTTGTTTCTAATGTATCAGTTAAACTGGAACTTTATTTAGATTATCTAGCGAGTTTATTTGACTTTGATCTTAGAGATAAGCAGATTGTTTGTGACCTAGCGAATGGAAGTGCAACGGCTACGGCAGTTTCTTTGTTAAAACGTTTTAATGCTCAATTGATCACTATCGCTGATCAGCCAGATGGGGTGAATATCAATACTAGTTGTGGATCCACTCATCCTGAACAGTTGATTTCAATCATGAAGAGCAATAAA
>JAQUCI010000083.1 GCA_028686295.1 Erysipelotrichaceae bacterium
AATATTCGATCATCATTTGATCATCATTACTTAAATCTCTTCTTATATCAAGTAATAATATACAAAGTTTAAGATTGTTCCTATTTAAGATATACTCATCCATCAAAGATCCAAAATGTTGATAATCACTTCTTTTATCTTTCTGATAACCATAACCTGGTGCATCTACTAAGATCAATTTATCATCAATATTATAAAAATTTAATAATCTGGTCTTACCTGGTGTCTTTCCGACATAAGCAAGACTTTTTCTTCTTACTAAGGCGTTGATAAAAGAAGATTTGCCTACATTACTGCGACCACACAACAATACTTCACCCAATGTTGTATTTGGCCATTGTTTACTAGACGCTGCAGAAATAATAAGTCTGGGATTATTGACCTGCATTACAATAATGCTTTCTTTAAAACCTGATCCATACTCTCAACTGGATAGATCTTAAGACTTTGTTTTACTGTTTCAGGAATATCATCAATATCTTTAAGATTCTGTTTAGGAATAAGAACAGTTTCAATTCCGCATCGATGTGCAGCCATTGTTTTTTCTTTCAATCCGCCAATTGGTAAGACATTTCCTCTCAAAGTCACTTCTCCAGTCATCGCTAGATTGGCTAATACTGGTCGCTTAGTTAAAGCAGAAATGATAGCCGTAGTCAATGTTATGCCCGCACTTGGACCATCTTTAGGAACAGCGCCTTCGGGAACATGTAAATGAATATCATGTTTTTCAAAGAATGCTGGATCAATATGATACTTGATCGCATTAGCCTTTACATAACCCAAAGCAATCTCAGTGCTTTCTTTCATGACCTCACCTAATTGTCCGGTCACGATCAAATTTCCTTTACCTTCAAACGTTGTTACTTCAATGGCTAGTACATCTCCACCAAATGATGTATATGCTAAACCTGTAGCAACACCAACTTGATCACTCTTTTCTTTAACGCCAAACTCATACATTTCTTTTCCTAACCATTCTAGGATCAATTTTTTAGTTATTTTGATATTACGTTTACTATTTTTCAATATCTCCAATACCGTCTTTCGACATAATGTTGATATAACACGCTCCAACTGTCTAACTCCAGCTTCACGAGTATAATGGCGGATCAAGTATAGAAGTTCTTCTTCATTAATCTTGATCTGTTTACCTTTTAAACCATTAGCCTTCATTTGTTTCGGGATCAAGTGGTCAATCGCTATATGAACTTTCTCTTCTTCGGTATATGAAGATAGATTGATGATTTCCAAGCGATCCCTTAAAGCATCTGGAATATTTTCAAGATAATTAGCAGTCGCGATAAACATTACTTTTGATAGATCATAAGGTTCCTCGATATAGTGATCGCTAAAAGCATTATTTTGTTCTGGATCTAATACCTCAAGCATTGCACTACTTGGATCACCTTTATAATCACTTCCTAATTTATCGATCTCATCGATCAAGAAAACAGGATTGATAGTCTGGGCCCTTTTCATTCCTTGAATGATCCTTCCTGGCATACTCCCAAGATATGTACGACGATGTCCTCTTATCTCGGCCTCATCTCTTACTCCACCAAGACTAGCTTTAACAAATTTACGGTTTAAAGCTCTAGCGATCGATTTTCCCAATGAGGTCTTACCTGTTCCGGGCGGACCCACTAAACAAATAATAGGTGCATTTAATGATTTTGTCATATTCTTTACTGCAAGATACTCTAATATTCGCTCTTTAACTTTTTTAAGACCATAATGATCTTCATCCAATATCGTAGCCGCTAGATTTAAATCCTCATTGTCCACGCTTTCTTGATACCAAGGCGTATCAAGCAACCAATCTAAATAATTACGAATAACTCCTGATTCACCAGTACTTGATGGTAAAGATTCATATCTTTTTAACTCATCTAAAGCTTTGTTTTTAACAAATTCTGGATAAGGATTGTTCATGATCTTATCTTTAAGCATTTCGGCATCATCTTCACTTGAAGAAGCATCGCCAAGTTCTTCTTTGATCGCTTTTAATCTTTCCCTTAAATAATATTCTCTTTGTCCTTCATCAATCTTTTCTTTAACTTTGTCATTTATTCCTGTTTCGATCAAAGCCAATTCTTTTTCATATTCCATCTCTTGAATTACTTTTAACAAGCGTTCATTCACATTATAAGTTTCAAGTAACTCTTGTTTTTTATCTATCGTTAGTGGATAATACTGAGCAAACTGATCAGCTAGTTGTTGAGCGGATACTCCTTTTGTTAATTGAATGATAATCTCTTTTGGTAAACGATTATTATTGGAAGCTATCGATTCAATTTCTTTAGCGATCCTTCTTATCAACGCCATTTCTTCCATAGCATCGCCCTTAACATCATCAATCGTTTTAATATTAGCAAAAAACATTTGATCATCTTGATTAATATTGACGATCTCCGCTCTTTTAATACCACTAAAGGTAACTCTTTTGAAACCATTACGTTCTTTCACATCTTTGATGATACATAGTGTACCAACATTGTATATATCATTAACACTTGGATTTTCAACTAAGATATCCTTTTGACACACCACAAATACATGATCATCGAATAGTTGTTGAGCCTCATTTAAAGCATTGATGCTCTTTTCACGACCAACTTCGATCACGATATCTTGATTTGGAAATATAACAACTCCTCGTGTACATATCACTGGAACACTTAATTCTAACAAGTTGTCATCCATTGTATAATCCTCCTTTTTTAAAAAGACGCAAAGCGTCTTTAGATAATGGATTTCTTGATATGATCATACGCTTTTCT
Source organism: Erysipelotrichaceae bacterium (assembly GCA_028686295.1). Classification (GTDB taxonomy): domain Bacteria; phylum Bacillota_I; class Bacilli_A; order Erysipelotrichales; family Erysipelotrichaceae; genus JAQUCI01. Next base: position 2,781 of record JAQUCI010000083.1, read on the forward strand.
AATCGTGAGATCATAAGTCAACGCATCGGCAGATATTGCCTTTTTGACCGCATCAACATCCATCTGATACATTTCCGCCATAATTTTATATTCGTTTTCAATTTCAGCTTCTGATGTGTTGAAATTTTCAGCTTTTGCGATTGCTCCCAAGACAAGTCTCACTTTTACTTTATTAAGAGCATCAGGACGCATCTGTTCTCTTAATGCTTGTTCATCCTGTCCTGTAAATTGCTTATAAAGATCCATATTCAATCCCTGTTGTGTAAGACGATTTGTAAAATCTTCATAAGTTCTATTTAATTCATCTTCAACCATAACTTCCGGTATTTCAACTTCACATCCATCGACGATCTTTGTCAATAACTCGTTTTCTGCCTTTTCATCAGCTTCTTTTGTTTTGCTTGTTTTTATTTCTTCAAATAAGCTGTTCTTCAATTGTTCGATAGTTTCGATGCCGTCTTTATCTACTTCTTTAGCAAAATCATCATTTAGTTCAGGCAATTCTCTTACTTTTATCTCATTTACCTTAACTTTAAACACAACTTCAGCCCCAGCTAATTCTTCAGCTTGATAATCTTCTGGAAAAGTAACCGTAATCTCCTTCTCTTGGTTGATACTCATACCAACAAGTTGATCTTCAAATCCAGGTATAAATGAGTTTGATCCAATCTCTAAAGGATGATTCTCACCCTTTCCTCCAGCAAAAGCCACTCCATCTTTAAATCCTTCAAAATCGATAACTGCTGTATCACCTTTATCAACACTACCTTCTTTTACAATCAGCTCAGCAAAGCGTTCTTGTAGTTGTTTTAATTTTTCATCAACATCATCATCACTTACACTTACTTCATCTTTTTTAACTTGTACGTTATTGTAATCACCCAATTTTACTTCAGGCTCAAGTGTCAACTTAAACGATAGTACGACTTCGTCAGCTGTTAGCGCATCTAACCCTAATTCTGGTCTAGCGATCAAACGTAATTGATGTTCATCTATACCTTTGATCAAAGCATCTGTAGCAACCATATCAACCGCTTCCATCAAAATACTTTGTTCCTTAATCTGTTTTTTAATTAAAGCCTTAGGCGCTTGTCCTTTACGAAAGCCTGGTAACTCAACATCTTTAGCTAATTTATTAAAAGCCTTATCTTGGGCTTCTTTCCATTTATCGCCATTAATGACTACTTTCAAACTTCCTTGAGATTTTTCTTCTAATGTCCATGTTGTTTCCATTTTTTCCTCCTATAGACTGCATTCATATTATATCATTAATTTTAGCACTGTCAATATTCGAGTGCTAAAGATTGATATCCATTAATCTTTTATCATCAATATGATGATCCTCCATCATATTATTCCAACGTTGTCGATCATTCATTGCAACTAAAACATATCTTATAATTGAAAACACCAAATTCTCTACTTCATCAACTTCATAACTCTCTGGTAATTTAAGGTATATCATTTGATATAAGACATCAAGAGCTAGATTTAAAAGCGATGGATCTTCGCTAGCTAAAAGATCATTTAATCTTAAAGAAGCATCACGATATCCCTCAGATTGCTCAGGTATCTCTAAACTCGCCGGTATGATCGTATAGACAAACCCATTTTTGTTGATAACGATCTCTTCTGTTAGCTGTTGTTTGATCAATATCATAAGAAGATAACTCTTTATGATCTCATTATTACTTGTATCAGCTAGATAATCCTTAACTAAAGATAAATACTGACGTATATTTAGATCGTTTAGATATTCGATGGCTTGTACTTGTTGAGCAACACTTCCCTTTAATAATTTTCCAATCTGATCAAAATCACTAATGCTTTTTTTTGTGATATTTTCATCAATCGGCAATTGTGATCGAATCATCTTTAATTTATCTTCGATTGCAAGTGGCACATAAGGCATACGTAATTCTTCATCGATCATCTGACGACATTCAGTATAGTTTTCATTTATCAAGGCGTTATTTATCTTTGTTAATAAATCCTGATAATAATTGTCCATTAACACCTCCAAAGTAGTGAAAGTATAACATATTTGTTAACTGAAAAATACCATAATGATCACAATGATCATTGCTGATAAACAACCTTACCGCCAACTATCGTCATTTTTACTTCCATGTTTTTATCCAAGATACAGATATCAGCATCCATATTTGGATATAGTCTTCCTTTATCATGAGCTTTAACTAAACATGCTGGATTAACACATGCCATCTGAACGATATCATTTAAATTACAATTGACTGTCTTGATCATATACCTTACAGCATCGATCATACCAAAAGCACTTCCTGCTCTTCTCCCTGTCTCACTAACCCAAACATGAGTACCCTCTTTTTGGCACGAAAGATTGCTGAACACATATTTGCCATCAGGCATACCTTTAGCTAACATTGCATCTGTTATGATCACAATCCTTTTAGATCCAAGATATTTATAGCTCATCTTGATCACATCATCATGAATATGATAACCATCACAGATAAGTTCACAATATGAATCTTGATCTAAAAACGCACCTGTTACAACACCGGGATCACGATGTAAATGTTGCGAATTAGCATTATAAAGATGAGTAAAACCAGCAGCACCATGTTCTAAAGCCATCGCCACATCTTGACTGCTGGCTCCACTATGTCCTATCATCACGGTAATACCTTTTTCTTTTAGATGATCGATAAATAAAGCCATACCATTTAGCTCTGGAGCGATCGTCATACTCACGATCTTATTATTAGATGCTTCAATCATCTCATCAACTTCAACAATAGATGGATCTCTTAGATATCTTTCATCCATCAAGGCTTTATATTCTTTACTAAGATATGGACCTTCCTCATGAATCCCAAGAAACACCGCTCCATTAACCGGTTGGACTATATCGCGATACCTATTCAAGACTGTCAACATTTCTTCATGTGATATAACCGTAAATGATGCAAGAAAAGCGGTACAACCATCTTTGATGACATTATAACTTATCGCATCAATAGATGACTGCTGGCCATCAATGCTGTCGTGATTATTAGCGCCATGAATATGAGTATCAATAAACCCTGGTA
>JAQUCI010000084.1 GCA_028686295.1 Erysipelotrichaceae bacterium
AAGTATTTGATCATATCAGCAAAAACATACCATTTATTAGAGGAATTACCTTATCTGGTGGCGAATGTACCTTAAACCCTGTTTTTATCAAAGAACTATTTGCCCTTGCAAAAGCTGAAGATTTATCAACGCTACTTGATTCTAATGGCACTTATGATTTCATCAGCGATCCATCAATCTTAAAGAACTGTGATGGGGTGATGCTTGATATAAAAGCTTATCGTGATGATGATCATTTTGTATTAACTGATCATCATAATCAAAATATCATCGAAAACGCTCTTTATCTAGCAAAGATACATAAGTTAAAAGAAATAAGAACGGTGATCGTTTTTGATGATGATAAAGCAAAAGAGACTGTCAGTAATATAGCTGCGTTACTGGCTGATCATGTGGAAACTAATAATATGACTTATAAGCTGATCAAATATCGTGAATATGGCGTACGAAAGAAGTATCAGAATTTCAAACAACCATCTGACTCTCTAATGAGTGAACTTAAAGATATTGCTTTAGTTTCTGGCTTCAAAGATGTCATTATCATTTAGATAGATTTTTCATTTTCGATAAGATTACGATATCTTATCTTTTTTTATCTTTTGTGATTTAAACTACTAATGTATAATTAATAAAGGAGGTTTGTTTATGAAACTTAATAATAGAAGAACACTGTTTGTCGGATTTGCTTTTTTATCGATTTCGGCTTTTTGGCAGTTATATGACAATATAATTCCTTTAATCTTAACAAAGACCTTTTCATTAGGTGATGCGATCACAGGCTATATCATGGCAGCGGACAATATCCTTGCTTTATTTTTACTACCTTTATTTGGTTCTTTATCCGATAGAGTAAACACTAAGTTAGGAAAGAGAACTCCTTTTATCTTAAGTGGTACTTTTTTAGCAGTGGTCATGATGTTTATCTTAGCGATTGCTAATAATGCTAAAAACTTAAATTTATTTATGATAGCTTTAGCCATTGCCTTAATCGCCATGGGCACTTATCGTTCCCCAGCAGTTGCATTAATGCCAGATGTCACGCCTAAACCGTTACGATCAAAAGCTAACGCTATCATTAATTTAATGGGCTCATTAGGTGGTGTCACAACCTTGGTGTTGATCATGTTTTTAGTAAATAAAGGTGATCATCCTAATTATCTACCCTTGTTTGCCACAGTTGCTGGCATTATGATATTAGCTGTTTCTTTGTTGGTATTAAATGTCAAAGAAAATAAGATCAAAAATGAAATGGAACAGCTAGAGATTAATAAAGAAGAACAAGCAGTTAATACAACTTCATCAAACAAACTACCTGCCGATGTAAAACGTAGTTTAACTTATATCTTATTTTCGATAAGTTTATGGTTTATGGGATATAATGCTGTAATATCAGCCTACTCCCGTTACGCTGCTAATGTCTTTAAGATGGAGGGTGGTGGCTTTGCTAGTCCATTGTTATTAGCGAACATTACTGCTATCATTGCTTTTATTCCAATTGGCTATATCTCAAGTAAACTTGGACGAAAAAAAGTAATCCTCTTTGGTGTTTCGTTGCTAGCCCTTTGTTTCTTTGCTTTATCCTTCTTTAGGTCAATGAATTTTATGATCTATATCCCTTTAGCTTTAGTTGGTATCGCTTGGGCTAGTATAAACGTTAATTCCTATCCAATGGTCGTTGAAATGAGTAAAGTTGGCGATGTTGGTAAGTATACAGGTATCTATTATACTTTCTCAATGTCAGCACAAATATTAACACCAATATTGTCAGGTTATCTTCTTCAATATGTTGGTTATTGGACCTTATTTCCGTATGCGACTCTGTGCGTAATATTGGCTTTTGTTACCATGATGCAAGTAAAACATGGTGATAACAAACCTGAATTAGTTAAGGGTTTAAAAGCATACGATATCGAGGATTAACATGACACACTTTATCATTATTATCTTGATCATTTTCCTTATTTATCTATTTTTGATCATGCCAAGATATAAGACAAGTCCTACTTGGGTAAGACTATCTAATTATCATTATGCTCATCGCGGATTTCATGATCATAATGCACCTGAAAATACGATTGCTGCGTTTCAATTAGCTATCGATCATAATTATGGTTTTGAATTAGATATTCAAAGGACTAAAGATAATGAGTTAGTGGTCTTTCATGACTTTGATCTTAAACGTGCATGTAATATTGATAAGAAGATAGCGGATATTGATCACGATCAATTAAAAGAGTTAACGATCTTTGACAGCGATCATCATATCCCTTTATTCGATGATGTATTACGACTTGTCCATGGTCAAGTACCTTTGATCATTGAGATCAAATTACCTAATAATGATACGACTACTTGTGAATTGGCAGCTAAAATGCTTGATCAGTATCCTGGTGATTTTTGTATCGAATCTTTTAACCCATTGGCTGTAAAATGGTTCAAAATAAACCGACCTGAATGGATAAGAGGACAACTAGCAGCTGACTTTAGTAAAGATGATACTAAATCTTTTGCTTTATCCTTTATACTGGAGAACCTTTTACTTAACGTTGTGACAAGACCTGATTTTGTAGCATTTGATGTTAATGAATTATATATGTTGAGTATCAATATCTTTCACAAAATATTAAAAGGAAAGACTGTCCTTTGGACAATAAGAGATAAAGAAACTTTTAATCGATATCAAGATAAATACGATTTATTTATCTTTGAGAATTTTACTATATGATAAGGAGAAATGATGTTAACTCTACAGCAAGCTAGAATAAGTTTAAATGAGATTGACGCCAAGATGGTGTCATTATTTGAAGCATATCAAATCGATCAAGATCAGATCACATTAGATAAGCTCAACGAATTAAAGAAAAGCCGATTAGCGATCATCTATGATGTTGCTATCTACAAACATCAAAATAACTTAGCTATCTATGATCCAAAACGAGAACAAGAATTGATAGCCAAAAATCTTGCTCTTCTACAAGATAAAAAAAATGAATCTGCTTATCTAAGATTCATTAATGAAATACTAGAAGACTCGAAAAGATTACAAAAAAAGATCATCACTTCGCTAGATCACGATGAGTAACGACCATATTTACATCATCGAAATGTAAGTGATCAACTAGGTAATTCACAAACGAAACTGAACGATGTTTACCACCAGTACAGCCAATGGCAACGACCAATTGGCTTTTTCCTTCAGCAATATATAAAGGCACACTAAATTCTAACAAATCTTGCAACTTCTTTATGAATTCTTGAGCTTGGACAAAACTAAAGACATAGTCATATACTGCCTTATCATTTCCCGTTAATTCTTTTAATTCCTCAATATAGAACGGATTAGGCAAACACCTAACATCAAACACGATATCCGCATCAACTGGCAATCCAAATTTATAACCAAAGGAAACAAACTTAAGTTGTAAACGACTTGTCGCACTTTCTTCACAAACATCAATTATCGCTTGTTTAAGTTGTGCAGATGATAGATATGTTGTATCAAAATGATAATCAGCTGTTTCTTTGATCTTCTGTAAGATATCCCTTTCTTTTAAGATAGCTTCTTCCAAAGAAATATTGTCCGCATCCATTAACGGATGTTTTCTTCTTGTTTCTTTATAACGAGTTAACAATACCTGATCATCACAATCAATGAATATCAATTTATATTCGATACCGCTGGTCCTTAAACGATTAAGTTCATTAGCGAATTCTGAAAACATTTCTTTACTACGAGCATCGACAACGATTGCCAAATTCTTAACAGCTGCTGTTTCATAAGCAAATTGCGTTAGCGTTAATAAAAAATTTGGAGGTAGATTATCAATACAATAAAAACCAATATCCTCAAGTGAGTTTACTGCTCTTGATTTGCCCGAACCTGACATTCCTGTAATGATAAAGATACTCATGTGATCACCTATTTGTATTATATCACAATTGGCTAAATAACTTATGTTGTTCTAGTCTTTTGATTATTGGCAAACCTAAGACAACACATACAATGAATTCACCAATCGCTACCTGTAGCGCAAAGATATAAAACAATGAGAAGTCACCATTACCAAACACATAAGTCAATTCTAAGCCAATGATCAAACCATTAATGATAACAGGCATTAAGGCCGCAGTGATCGGCCACCCTTTAAAACGAACATTACGAGTACGATAAGTAAGGTATGCAGCGATCAAAGTAGCTAAAGTACCAAATATCATATCGATAAAACCAATCGGATTAATACCCAATACCGCTCCTAATAAATTCGTGATAAAACAACCTAAAGTTACACCCCAAATTGATATCGGCATGAAAATTGGTAATAAACATAATATTTCCGCAAATCGCAATTGGATATTACTAAAACTATAAGTAGCACCAAGCAAACTCATAATAGTATAAATAGCAGCGATCAAACTGATAAGTATAAGCTTTTTAAGAGGCGTATTTATGTTTTGATTTGTTTTCATACATGATATTATCGCTAATAATCACTAAAATTGCAATCTTTATCTTAATTCTTTAATACAATAATGTTTTTAAGCAATAAACTAGCCCCTAGATAACGATCTATGATAAAATAGCCTAGGCTATACTTAGATCATATTAAGTTAAATTATCAATTTTAGTCAATTAAATATTGAAACTGACGGTTTAATATGCTAACATAAACTAGCGCTATGTTAAGTATATAGCACCTAATCTTGCCGACTTAGCTCAACCTGGCAGAGCAACTGATTTGTAATCAGTAGGTTGTAGGTTCGATTCCTATAGTCGGCACCATTGTGGAGGGGTAGCGAAGTGGCCAAACGCGGTTGACTGTAAATCAATTCCTTAGGGTTCGGTGGTTCAAATCCACTCCCCTCCACCACTTACAGACTGGGGTGTAGCCAAGCGGTAAGGCAACAGACTTTGACTCTGTCATTCCCTGGTTCAAGTCCAGGTACCCCAGCCATTTATTTATTATCTACCTATGACCCGCTAGCTCAGTTGGTAGAGCATCTGACTTTTAATCAGAGGGTCCGGGATTCGAGTTCCCGGCGGGTCACCATCGCGTTTGCGGATGTAGTTCAATGGTAGAACTCCAGCCTTCCAAGCTGATCACGGGGGTTCGATTCCCCTCATCCGCTCCATATCTACAACAACTTATGATAATACATAAGTTTTTTATTTCTTAAATATTTATTAAATTATCGTTTTACATTAATTATATAACGACATATGATATTTTTAGTGATAATATGCTCTTGATAATATAAAGGAGTTTCCCATGGAGATCAAACATAGAAAAATATCAAAATATTCTGTATCATTCATTTTTTGCTTATCTTTACTTATTCAAATAGCTTATTATTTTATTTCTGATAAATACATAGCTTATATTATCATTCCCTACGCTATCATGAGTTTTGGGTTTATCTATCTTTTAATTCGGGAAAAAATGATTACAAACAAGAAGATTCTTATGTTGATCACTCCAATTATGATGATAATGTTAAGCAACCTGATTAGTGAAATTGCGATAAGCAACCTAATTTTGAATGTATTCATTTTACCCATCTTGATAACTGTTTTATTTGTATTATTGGTTAAACCGGATCTAACTACTAATGATACATCGATTTTATGGATATTTAGATTATTTCCCTATCACTTCATCACTAATCAGATAAATATTTTTAATATTCTATTTAAGAAAAAGGATCACAATTATAAGTTATTTAAAGATATCTTTTTAGGCTTATTCATCATGATCCCAATCATATTCATTGTCTTGATACTCTTGATCACAGCTGATAGCT
>JAQUCI010000009.1 GCA_028686295.1 Erysipelotrichaceae bacterium
TCTCCTCCTTGATCATATTTAAAAGTTTCATAGTATCATCTAGATAGATCTTATCTTCAGGTAAGAATCTTTTAATTATCGCCTTAAAGGCTATATCATCGATAAATGTTAGTTTTAAATTTTCTTGCAGTCGTTTTATAAAGTCCAGTTCTAATGAATCGGTAAAGATCTTGATATCCATGATATAGTTGTTGATAATTCGAACGTAAGTTTCAATCTCACCAAAGGAAAGTCTTGCATTTAACACTAGATCATAGTCAGGAATACGATTATAGATATAATTATAAGAATGGTATTTCTCGATTAGTTCTTGCCATTGATAATGTGGGATCATCGGTTCAAGTTGTAAACCATATACTGTTGAAAAGGATCGTTTTAAGGCAGTTTTTAAATTATCAAGGTTAAGATCGGGATTAAAGTATGTGAGATTTTCAACACGACTCTTGATCGAGTTGACTCCTTTGGTTGCTATTTTGGTCTTTGATACAGTAAGGTATTTTGATAGAGCATTCTTATCGACATTTAATAAGATGGTGCCATGCTGAAGTTTCTTTTGATCTTTAACCATAAAAGCATTTCCAGATATTTTTTTATGATCGACCTCGATATCATTGCGACCACTAAGAACGGCTTGGATATTGAATGAAGACAAAGCGTTGATGATAATATTTGATTGAAAAGCTATATCGTGATCATCACTACTTGTGATAAAGGTAAAGTTAAGATTTCCAAGGTCATGATAAACCGCACCACCACCGGTACTACGACGTGCTAGGTAACAATGATCAAGCTCCATTTGTTTAAGATCGCATTCTTTATGAGCATTTTGGTTTTTACCTATAACCACAGTGTGGTGATTTTGCCATAGATAGAAGATGATCGAATCAGTTGGTAACTCATTGAAAAGATATTCTTCAAGAGCTAAATTATGATAAGGATTAATACTATTGCTTTCAACCAAATAAGCTTTTTTTAGCATGGATATCTCCGTTTCTTTGCTTTAATAATACCATAATCATTAGCTTTAAGTGTTGCTAAAACCAATCCGATGTCAACTTGATGACATTTGATCTAAGCCTTGTTATACTTAATATATGAAAAGGTAAAGATATGATCAAGATCTTTGTTTTAAGACAATGCCCATATTGTATAAGTGCCCTGAGATATCTAGATGTGTTAATGAAAGATCCGCAATATCAAAATATTGAGATAAAGATAATTGACGAAAATGAAGAAAAGGCGCTTGCGAATAGTCACGATTATTTTTATGTGCCAACTTTTTATCTTGATGGCAAGAAACTACATGAGGGAGTAACAAGCTTTAGTGATGTAAAGATAGTATTGGATAAGGCAATTGGATAGTATTATGCTTTTTAATAAAGATAGATATACATTAAGTGATGATCAGATCAAGATAGTATTAAGAAATAAGTACAAAGCTGAAAAACTGCTAGGGATAACTAAGACTTATGTTTTTGATATTGTTTTGATCAAAACAGACGAAATCGTTGGGCAATGTGATCTCAGACTTGGTAAAAGTTGGTATCTTTATTACTTGGGTAATATTGGTTATAGTGTGTATATACCATATCGAGGCCATCATTATGCACTTAAGGCATGTCATTTGTTATTAGAACTTGCAAAAAAAGAAGGGGAAACAGAACTGATCATTACTTGTAGTCCTGATAACATCCCTTCCTTTAAGACGATCTTAGCGATACCCGCAGAGTATTTACATACAGTTGATGTACCTATTGAACATGATCTTTATCAACGCAATGAAAAGATCAAGAGTATCTTTAGGATCAAGTTATGATCATACTATTTACTATCAGCTGGAAAGACGAGATTGATTTGTTGGCGTACATCAGTCATGATGGTATGAACATCAATCGTTAATTGTCTTGGGACAAGTTCGCTATGATAATTTTTACTCTTAACACATTTAATAAATTCGGCTAATTCATAATATTTTGTTTCTGGCTTTTGCTTAGCCGTCATTTCAATGATCTCTTTTTGTCTGGTTATAACTTTAACGGCTTGTGGTGAGCTGATCGCTTTAACGATGACAGTTCCATCTTCACCTTGGATTTCACTATCAAAATGAGAATCGGTAATCTTTGAGTGCATGATGATCACTTCTTTGTCCGGATAACTTAATAACATAGTACCAAGACCGTCAACATTACTTTCTAACATATAAGCACTAGCTAATACTTTTGTTGGCTTGCCAAAGATTGCAATACAATTTGACAAGCTATAAACGCCAAGATCCATTAATGATCCATTAGATAATTCATTCTTGAAGGCGTTCATGACATTGCCAGCTCGATATGCATCATAACGACTTGAATACTTACCAAAACTGAAGACGGCTCTTCTTACTTTTCCTACTTTGGTAGCTGCTTCTTTTAAAGCGAGAAAATTGGGAGTAAACAATGGAACGATGGCTTCAAGTAACATGACATTATTACGATCAGCAGTCTCAAACATCTCTAAAACTTCTTTGATATTACTAGCTAATGGTTTTTCACACAAAACATGCATCTTTTTATTTAAAAAATGTAACGTTTGTTCGTGGTGCATAGAATTAGGTGTGGCAATATAAACGGCATCAGCCATCTCAGGGGTGATATCGCGGTAGTCTAGTATAATGTTTTTACAACCATATTTATCCGCAAATGCTTGGGCATGTTCTTTGGTCCTACTACATACGACCGCCAATTCAAAATCTGGGATGTCCTTAGCTCCTTCCATTAATGTGTCTGATACAAAATTTGTACCTATTATCGCGAATTTCATTTTATCTTATCTCCTTGATTTTATTCTATTACCGATCATTATTAGTGTCAAATACCGTTTTGCTTTATGGTATAATTATCGAAAAGGAAGGTATTATGAAGGCGAATTATCACACCCATACCTATCGTTGTTTACATGCTAGTAATGTCGCTGATGAATTATATGTAAAAGAAGCCATTAATGCCGGATTTGATATCCTAGCATTTACTGATCATGTTCCATATCCTTGGATAAGGTATCCAGAAGAGCATCAAGATCGGATGTCATATTCTGAAATGGATGAATATCTTCAAATGATCTATACTTTAAAGAAACGCTACCAAGATAAGATTAATATCTTATCTGGTTTTGAGATAGAGTATTATCCTGAGTATAAGGATCATTATCAGAGATTACGAAAAAAGTCTGATATCTTAATATTAGGGCAACACAATCGTTATCCTTTGATCCATGACTATGGGGTATATAATAATGATAATGATGTGTTTATATATGCAACTCAGATATGTGATGCGATCGCTACTGGTTTTGTAGATATACTGGCTCATCCTGATTATTTTATGCTAGGAAGATCGGCATTTAATGATGCTTGTATTAAAGCTTCACATATGATAGCTCATCAAGCTGCTTTATATGACATACCATTAGAGATCAATCTTAATGGTTTACGTTATGGTAAGAAATTGATCGATCATCAAGAGGTATATCCATACCCATGTCGTGATTTTTGGCAAATTGCTAAACAATATGATTGTAAGGCTGTCTATGGTTATGATGCACATGATCCAAGTACTCTTTCTCAATCATGGCGAATAGATGAGGTTAATAGAGTACTAGCTGGTCTTGATATTAAGATCATTGATAAGTTAGGTAGGTAAGACTTAATGAAGAAACTGATAAGATTACTGTTTAGTCGCCCATTTAGGATAGCTGTACCGATATTATTACAGCTTTATCTGATCATTCTTTTGATCGTTCGCTTAAGTGCCGGTGTTTGGCAGTTATATATATTCTTTATGATCTTAAGTTTGATCATTGCTGTTTACGTTATCAACACTAATACTAATCCATCATTTAAGATCGCCTGGCTTGTCATTATCTTGAGTGTTCCCTTGGTTGGGGGTGTTATGTATCTTATTTTTGGTAATAAAAAAGTACCTAAGGGTCTTCAGTCAAGTGCCGTTAAGGTAACAGCAGAGACAATACCTTTATTTCAGCAAGATCCTAAGGTCATTGATGAGATTGCTAATGATAGTTATGGCGTAAAAAAAGAAGTATGTTATATTTGGAACAACGCTTTTTATCCTGTTTATAAAAGAAATGAGACAACATATTTTCCTGATGGTGAATCTAGTTTTGAACAGATGTTGATCGAGCTTAAAAAAGCACAAAGATTTATCTTTCTTGAGTACTTTATCATCACTCCGGGTTATATGTTTGATCGTGTGCTTGAGATCTTGATCGAAAAAGCAGAACAGGGAGTTAAGGTTAGATTGCTATATGATGATTATGGTTGTTTTATATCATTACCTGAAAATTTTACTCAGGAGATGGCCAAGCATGGTATTGAAGCTCATGCTTTTAATAAATTAAGACCATTGCTTGTGATTCAAATGAATAATCGTGATCATCGAAAAATCTGTGTGATCGATGGAATCGTTGGTTTTGTTGGTGGTTTTAATCTAGCCGATGAATATATCAATAAGCGGATGCGATTTGGTCATTGGAAGGATAGCGCGATCATGATCAAGGGAGATGCGGTATTTAGCTTAACTTTGATGTTCTTACAGTTTTTTAATTATCAAAGTGCTACTAATGATGATTATCTTGATTATAAATATGAAGATAGTGATCTTTTAGATATAAAAGGAGAAGGATACATCCAACCATTTTCTGATAGTCCAACCGATGAGGAACCCACTGGCTATTCATCACATATGAATTTGATCAATCAAGCCAAGAATTATGTGTATATCTACACACCCTATCTAGTGATCGATCATGCCATGCTTAATGCTTTGTGTTTAGCAGCTAAAAATGGTTTAGATATTCGTTTGATAACGCCTCATATTCCTGATAAATGGTATGTACATGCTGTAACCCAAAGTAATTATAAACAGTTGACTAAAAATGGAGTTAAGATATACGAGTATACAAAAGGATTTGTACATTCAAAGATGATGGTTGCTGATGATGAGGTGGCGATCATTGGTACTACTAACATGGATTTCAGGAGCTATTATCTCCATTTTGAGTGTGGTGTGTTGCTATACAAGACCGATTCGATTATTGCGATGCGTGATGATTATTTAAATACATTGAAAGAGTGTCAAGAGATTACTTACCAACAATGCTTGCAAGTTAATTTCTTTAAGCGTATACTACAGTCGTTTTTAAATTTATTGAGCCCATTATTATAGTATAGTGGTAGATGTTTGAGGAGTGATTTTGATGAAAAAGGGTCTAGTTATTGAAGGTGGCGGTTTGCGAGGAGCCTATACCGCAGGAGCACTTACTTGGTTGATCGATCATGATATCATGTTTGATTATGGAGTGGGCATCTCGATTGGTGCATTGTATCTTGGAGCATTTATGACTAAAAACAAAGCTTTATTGAAAGAATATTCGATCAATCTAGCTGGAAGTAAAGATAATGTTGGCATAAAGCCCTTATTAAAAGAAGGCTCATTAGTTGGATATGATAACGTCTTTAAACAAGTTGTAAATAATCCTTATCATATTGACATAGAAGCACTTAATAATTGTGAAGTCTTATCACAGATTGGTGTATATGACCTCAGTGTTTGTGAAACGATCTGGATAGATAACGATCAAATTGATAAGGACAGCTTATTTATCAAAGCCGCATGCACATTACCGATGTTTGGACATAAAGTGAATATTGATGGTAAAGATTATCTAGATGGTGGGATAACGACAATGATACCAATTGAACAAAGTATCAAAAATGGCAATCAGAAGCATTTTGTCATTACGACCAAACCAGCTAATTATGTTCGTAAGCCTTATAGTAAATTTGTCTTATGGTTATTTAAGGTGGTTTATCATCGCTATCCTAAACTAGCTAAGGATATTGCAAAGCGTGATAAGGCATATTACGATGAAAGAAATAAGATTAAAGAGTTAGAAAATGCCGGATCAGCTTTACATATTTATCCGAGTAAAGATAGTGGCGTTACCCGTTTTGGCGGTAATAAAGAACAATTATCTGAGCTATTTGAGTTGGGGTATAACGATATGGAAACCAATAAAGAAAAGATCATGAAGTTCATAAACACAAAATAAAAAGAGCTAAGTCCTTTAAAAACGTCTAACAAATATCTCATTATCGTTTAGTAGTTCTTCAACTTTATCAAAACCAATCTCTTGTAATGATTTGATCACATAGAGATGATCAATAGGTGTTTCATATTGTGCTTGTTGATCATAGTCGATAATATTATTTTTATTAAGTATTCGATCAATGATCGCTTGTGATCTACCACCACAACCCGGCCCTTTATAGAAATAAGCGTGGGTTATTAGATTTATGATAACATATTTCAAGAATTAGATAATAATGCTTGCGTGATGATCTAAGTTGTGATATCTTATCAATCGTAAACATTACCTTATAAAGAGTGACTGAGGGTCAGGCCCAAAGAAGTCCGGCAACCTATTGTAAACAATGTGGTGCCAAGTCCTGCGGTGTAAGCCGAAAGATAAGGATGATCAGCAATTAACGCGCGATTATCCGCGTGTTTTCTTTTTTGAAGGTAGTTAGAAGGAGCAAGTAATGAGAAAAAGATATTTTACTTCCGAAGCAGTTACAGAAGGTCATCCTGATAAGATCTGTGATCAAATATCAGATGCTGTTCTTGATCAATTGATCGCGATCGATCCTAATTCAAGAGTAGCGTGTGAAGTAACAGTTGAGAAAAATGCTGTTCATATAATGGGCGAGATAACCTCAAAGGCCCAAGTTGATTATCAAGCTATAGCTCGTAAAGTCATCAAGGAAATTGGTTATCAAGATTCAAGCCTTGATTTTGCGGCTGATACATGTGTGATAACTTGTAATATGAACCAGCAATCACCAGATATCGCTTTAGGAGTTGATAAAGCACTTGAGAGCAAGTGTGGCGACAACCTGGAGAATGGAGCAGGGGATCAGGGCATGATGTTTGGTTATGCCAGTGATGAGACTGAAGAATTAATGCCTCTAGCTATCAGCTTAGCACAAAAACTAGTTAAAAGGCTTGCGGAAGTTCGCAAATCAGGCTTGTTAACATATTTAAGACCAGATGGCAAATCGCAAGTCACTGTTGAATATCATAATGATATACCTGTAAGAATCGATACGATCGTTATCAGTGCTCAACATGATCCTACAGTCGATATGAAACAGTTAGAAGATGATATCAAAAAATATGTGATCACGTATGTGATCAACAACGGATTGATCGATGATAAAACAAAATTCTATATCAATCCAACCGGTAGATTTGTGATTGGTGGGCCTGCGGGTGATACAGGCTTAACTGGAAGAAAGATCATCGTTGATACCTATGGTGGCTATGCTAAGCATGGTGGTGGCGCTTTTTCTGGTAAAGATCCAACAAAAGTTGATCGAAGCGCCGCTTATATGGCAAGATATATCGCTAAGAACATCGTTGCGGCTAAGTTGGCTAAAAAATGTGAGGTGCAATTAAGTTATGCGATAGGAATCGCTAAACCAATATCGATATTTGTGGACACCTTTAATACTGGTCGTATCAGTGATGAGAGAATTGAGAAACTTGTTGTTAAGCATTTTGATCTCAGGCCAACTGCGATAATCAAACAATTTGATTTACAAAGACCAATTTATCAACCATTAGCTGTTTGTGGGCATTTTGGACGCTTAGAACTTGATCTTCCGTGGGAAAAATGTGATAAAAGTGAAATACTAGCAAAAGAAGCACGATAAGTGCCTCTTTTTTGGCTTCTGTCTGTGTTTTTTAGCGATTAAATGATATTATTATAAAAAGAGAGTGATAATAATGACGGTACAAAGGATTCGAAGAAAAAAGAGAAGATTGCGTCGTAAGATCAAGTATGGATTATTCGTTATCTTAACGATTGCTTTTATAATCGCGATATTTTTAGTAGTCATTCCGTTTATTGATCAAATGCGTTTAAGCTCGATGGGATATAGTCGTGAAAGTGCTAAAAATATCGTTAGCCAAAAACTAACAAAGACGGTCTTAAGTCGTGAATACAGTGCTGCATTTGATACTAATATGATAAAGGAGATAGATGTAAAGGAATATCTAGAACTTTATTATGTAACAGTAGATATTGATGATACTGATAAACTTTTATATGATCGTCTTCAAGATCTTGGTTATCAACAAATGGCAGTCCTTAAAGTGTTTTCGGCTTTGACGTTCAATGAGATAACTCCGTTATTGGTTTTTAATAGTGCTGAAGATTTAGATATTTACATTGCTGATGTGATCGCTAATCGTGATCAAGAAATATTTGTCTTGAGTAACAATTATACAGATCACTATGAAAATATAAAAACGATCGATGATTCAAGTGCGATTGATGTATTGATCAATAAATATCGTGCGACTGTTAGTGATTATGTACCTGATCTTGTTGATATGTCCGTGCAATATGCATCTAGTGGTCAACAGCTACAAACTGAAGCATATCAGGCTTTTACCAAGATGGTTGATGCGATGAAAAGTGATGGATTAGGTGGCATTTATGTTTATAGTGGTTATCGTTCTTATCAGACACAGGAGCGGATCTATAATAATTATGTAAGATCAAAAGGACAACAGTGGGCTGATCGATATAGTGCAAGACCCGGACATAGTGAACATCAGTTGGGATTAGCAGTAGATGTGACGGCTACAAAGTCTCCTTCAGCAGCTTTTGAAACAACACCTGAATATTTATGGTTACAAGATAATGCTTATCGATATGGTTTTATCATGCGTTATCCAGAGGATTCTGAACTGATCACAGGATATGGATATGAACCGTGGCATTATCGCTATCTTGGCGTTGAACTGGCGACGAAGGTGTATCAAAGTGGATTGACCTATGATGAATATAAGATATTGTATGGTGAATGATTTCAATGATCTATAATCCTTGGCATGGTTGTCATCGTTTTAGTTCAGGTTGTCAACATTGTTTTATATTTAGCATGGATGCTAAATATGGACGTGATCCAAGTGTTGTCGTTAAAACAAAGCGTTTTGATATATTGGTGAAGAAAAATCGTCATAATGAATATGTTTTTAAAACTACGAATGAACCAATCTATACTTGCTTAAGTTCAGATTTTTTTATCGAAGAAGCTGATCAATGGCGAAATGATGTGTGGGAAATGATCAAAGAACGTAATGATCTACAGTTTTATATCATTACCAAACGTATTAATCGATTCAAGCAATGTATCCCAAATGATTGGCAATATGGATATGATAATGTAACGATAATCTTAACGATTGAGGATCAAGCTTGTTTAGATAAACGTTTACCGATATTTGTCAAATTACCGATCAAACACAAACAAGTAAATTGTGAACCATTGCTTGAAGCTCTTGACTTTAAAGAATACTTATCATTAGGTGATGTTAAACTTGTCAGTGTTGGTGGCGAATCAGGGTATGATGCTAGAGTATTGGATTATCAATGGGTGTTAGATATATTAAGTCAGTGTATAAGAGCGAATGTATCTTTTCGTTTTAAACAAACAGGGGCTAATTTCTTAAAGGATGGTAAATACTATAGGATACCTAAAGCTGAGCAACATTCCCAAGCTAAACGAAGTGCGATAGATTACATAATGGAGGATTAATGATGAGGAAAAAGAATAAGAAAAAAAGTAGAAAGTATTTGTTTTGGGCTGTTGGAGCAGTAGCGACAGCAGCTACTTTGGCGACAATCAAACAAAAGATTAGACCGACTACAACTTTTACAAGGGAAGAAAAAAAGTTGACCTCAAAGAGATTGACCGATATTTATTGTACGATAAATATTCCAAATACTAATAAGGCTATGCCATTGATGATCTTTGTTCATGGTTTTGGCGCTGATCGCCATGAGGGAGGTAGATTTACGGCAGTTGCGGATGCCTTGGCAAAAAAAGGCATTGCGAGTATTCGTATGGATCTTCCTGGTTGTAACGAAAGTAAAGAATCGTTTGAGTTATTTGCAATACGTAACATATTGGATGATGTTATTACGTGTTATGATCATATGGTATCAAGTTACGATATTGATCAAGATCATATGGGAATAGTTGGTTATAGTATGGGTGGAAGAGTGGCTACTCTTTATTCACGGATTAACCCCAAGATACACACTATGATTCTATGGGCTCCTGCTTTAACCTATAAAATGGAAGGCTTAGAGGATTTCATGGGTGGAAAAGAAGAGTTAAAGTTAATGATAAAGAAAGCTAATAAGGAGAATGCAGTGGTTTATCCTGATCCTTTTGGTAATGATAAGATGATCAGTAAAGAGTATTTCACTGATATGGAGAGTTATGATGTCTTACAAGCTTTGAATCAATATAAGCATGATTTACTCATCGTTATGGGAAACAAAGATGATATCGTTAAACCAAAAGTTATTGATAAAGCTTTAACTTTTATCAATAAAGATTGTCACTTTAATTATATATATATGGACCATGCTAATCATGGCTTTGGTTTGTGGGATAATCACCCAGAACAATCTGAGAAGCTAGTTAATAGTACGATTAAATTTATTGAAAGGAGATTGTAACGATGTTAGATGGTAAAGTTTGTTTTGGAATACTAGGACCAGGCAAGATAAGTCATCGATTTATGAAGGGAATTGCTTTTGCGAACAATGCTTTAGTCTTGGCTGTGGCTAGCCGTGATTTTGAAAAAGCACAAGTTTATGCTAAACAGTATGATATCAAACGTGTTTATCAAGACTATAAGACGATGTTAGAGGATCCTGATATCGACATCATCTATATTGCGACTATCCCTGGTGTACATCATGAACAGATCATGATGTGTCTTGATCATCATAAACATGTATTATGCGAAAAACCTATGTTAGCTGACCAAGATGATCTAAGACAGTGTTTTGCATATGCTGCAAAACAGGGGTGTTTCTTGATGGAAGCGCAAAAAGCACCATTTAATTATCTTAATAGAGTGATCAAAAAGAGAATTGATGAGGGGTTGATCGGTGATATTAAGTATATTGAGGCGTCATATTGTTATGATACATTTGCGAAAAGATATGATCATTGGGTTTTTAATTATGAAGATGGTGGTGGAATGTTTGATGTTGGTGTTTATGCGATAGCGTACGCTAATATGATGGCTGATAGTAAGATCTTAAAGGTACAATCAATGGTTAATCGTACACCAACGGGTTGTGATGGCTTTGCGGTAAGTATGCTTGAATACGATAATGGTGTTAAAGCTTTAGTTAAAGGAGCTATCGAACTTCAAACTGAAAATAAAGCAATGATCTATGGTACAAAAGGATATATTGAAACTTATAATTTCTGGAAAAATGAAGAGGCGACGATTTATCTTGGTGATCAAAAAGAGATCTTAAAAGTACCAATGCCTTCAGATTTCTTTTGTGAGATCGAGCATGCGATCGAATGTGTGTTGCAAAACAGATTACAGAGTCCAATCATGAGTGAAACACAAAATTTGGAGATTTTGAAGGTGTTAGATCATGTGAAATCTGTTTAGGCTTATGTTATAATTAACAGATTGAAAGAAGAAGGTTAAGATGAAGAATTTCTTTAATAAAATTGCATTTGCTTTTCAAAGATTTATGTATGGAAGATATGGCCTAGATCAATTAGGATACGCTCTTTTAATCTTTTATTCGTTGGTATTGATCATGGCTAACTTATTCTTAAAGCGACCAATTTGGCTTGATTATTTATTGATGATCGTTTTGATCTTATTTTATTTTCGTATCTTTTCGAAGAATGTCTATCGTCGATCAAAAGAGAATGCGTATTTTATGCGTTTTTATAACCCTCTCAAGAATTTTATTCGAAAGAAAAGGACTAGGATCAAAAAAATGAAGGATTATCGTTATTTTCGTTGCCCTAAGTGTAAAAGTGAGTTAAGAGTGCCTAAGGGTAGAGGCAAGATTGAGATAACTTGTCCATCTTGCCATCATAAATTTGAAAGGAAGTCTTAAATGAAGAAACGACAATGGATTATCTTGTTATTGGTCGCCTTTATGGTAATGGGGACTTTTATGAGTTTAATCGCAATGCTGATGAGTATTGGAGGTAAATGATGAGCGTAGGTTTTATCGGTACCGGCGTGATGGGTAAAAGTTTGATCAGACACTTATTAAAGGCTGACCATGAAGTTTTTATCTATACGCGTACTAAGGCAAAAGCACAGAGTTTGATCGCTGAAGGTGCAATCTGGGAAGATTCGATCAAATCAATTGCCCAAAAATGTGATGTGATCATGACCATGGTTGGATATCCGAGTGATGTTGAAGAGGTATATCTTAGTGATGAAGGTTTGATCGTTAATTGCAAACCAGGTACATTATTGATCGATATGACAACATCCACCCCCTCACTGGCTAAAAAGATCGCTAACATCGCAAAGACACGTGATCTTAGAGCAATTGACGCACCAGTATCTGGTGGTGATAAAGGGGCAAGAGATGGAGTGCTTACGATTATGTGTGGAGGCGAAGTAACTGATTTTTACTTAGCACTCCCTTATTTGAAACTGTTTGGTAATGATGTTGTACTACAAGGTGATCCTGGAAGTGGACAACACACGAAAATGTGTAATCAGATCGCTATTGCCTCAACGATAATGGGGGTTTGTGAAGCTTTACATTATGCTCAAGCGGCTAATCTTGATCAGGACAAGGTTTTAGCAAGTATCACAAAGGGGTCAGCTGGTAGCTGGCAATTAAGTAATAATGGTCGTAAAATCATTGATGAAGACTTTGATCCTGGCTTTTATATCAAGCATTTCATCAAAGATATGAAGATTGCCATTGATGAAGCACGTTTGATGCATATAGATCTGCCAGGCTTAAAGTTAGCTGAATCATTATATGAAAAAGTATCCGAATCAGGAAATGATAATCTTGGAACCCAGGCTTTGATCTATTGGTACCAACAAGTCAACGATTAAGATCGTTGACTTTTTTCTTTTTTCATATTATCATGATAATACCCCCTAGGGGTATGGAGGAGTCATGAAGAAAAAATATGAGATAACGGGTATGACTTGTTCAGCTTGTAGTACAGCTGTTGAAAGATCAGTAAAGAAATTGGATGGTGTTGACAAGGTAAGTGTTAGTTTACTTACTAACAGTATGATCCTTGAATATGATGAAAAAGCCCTTGATGATGATAAGATAGCTAAGGCGGTTGCTGATGCAGGATATCAAGCAGTTGTAAAAACAAACAAACAACCTGTAATAGATAAAGATCTGAAAACAATGAAACAAAGATTAAAGATATCTTTTAGTTTTGCTTTACCACTTTTATATTTAGCTATGGGTCATATGTTAGATTGGCCATTACCATCTATCTTTTATGGCGATGCTAATCTTTTGATCTTTGCTTTTACCCAGTTTTTGTTAATGATGCCAATCGTGATCGTTAATTATCAATACTTTACCGTTGGTTTTAAAACATTATGGAAAAGATCTCCGAATATGGATACCTTAGTCGCACTTGGCACATCAGCTGCGATAGTGTATGGCATTTTTGCGATCTATATGATTAGTTATGGTCTGGGTCATGGTCAAATGGAACTGGCGATGCAATATGGTATGGACTTATACTTTGAGTCAGCTGGTACGATCTTAACATTGATCACATTGGGTAAATATTTTGAAAGTAAAGCTAAAAGCCGTACATCAGAAGCGATCAAAAAACTGATTGAATTAAGACCTAATACCGCGATCATCAAACGAAATGGTGTTGAAGTTGAAGTGATGATCGATGATGTCATGGTAAATGATCTTGTCGTAGTAAGACCCGGAATGATAATTCCGGTTGATGGTATCGTAGTTGAGGGTCAAACAACGATCGATGAAAGTGCTCTGACTGGTGAAAGTATGCCAGTCTTTAAAGAAAAAGATGCTAAAGTCATTGGGGCAACAGTAAATCAAAATGGTTATATTGTCTTTAAGGTGACGCAGATCAAAGAAGATACGACACTAGCTCAGATAATTCGCTTAGTTGAAGAAGCAGCTTCTTCCAAAGCTCCGATAGCGCGATTAGCCGATAAGATATCAGGAATATTTGTGCCTATCGTGATTTCGATATCGATATTAACGATCATAGTATGGTCACTTTTAGGTTATGATATTGCCTTTGTGTTATCTATGGGAATTAGTGTATTGATCATCTCATGTCCTTGTGCACTTGGCTTAGCAACACCAGTAGCGATCATGGTCGCCACCGGTATGGCGGCAAAAGAGGGTATCTTGATCAAATCATCAGAAGCCTTAGAAAAAGCCCAGGCAGTTGATACGATCGTTTTAGATAAAACAGGAACGATTACCTTTGGTAAACCACAGGTGCGTCAAATAATCACATATGATTTTGATGAGAAGATATTATTACAACTAGTCGCATCCGTTGAACATAAATCAGAACATCCTTTAGCTAATGCCATCCTTAATGAAGCGAAGAAGAAAGAGCTGACATTATTGGATACAGAAGATTTAGATGTCATTGTTGGTAAAGGGATTAGCGCCAAAATAGATCAACAGACTGTCGTTGTTGGTAATCTAGGATTACTAACCGATAAAGGGATTGATGTAACACTGGCAGATAAGGATGTAGAAGAATTGAGTGAACAAGCCATTACCCCATTATACTGTGCGATCGATAACAAACTAGTTGGTGTTATTGGTATCGCTGATCAAATAAAAGCAAGTAGCAAAGAAGCGATTAGAATGTTAAAGAAAGATCACAACGTGATCATGTTAACCGGTGATAATAAGAAAACGGCCGCCGCTATTGGTAAGATCTTAGAACTTGATCAAGTATTTTCTGAAGTATTACCTGATCAAAAAGAACAGGTGATCATTGATCTTCAAAGCCAAGGTAAGATCGTCGCGATGGTTGGTGATGGTATTAATGATGCTGTTGCTCTGACACGAGCCAATGTGGGAATTGCGATTGGTGCAGGAAGTGATATCGCTATTGAATCGGCGGATATCGTCTTAATGAAAAACGATCTAAGTAATGTTTTTGATGTCATAAAGATCAGTAAGAAGACCCTTATCAATATCAAACAGAATCTATTCTGGGCATTTATCTATAACATTATTGGTATACCGATTGCAGCTGGTGTTTTATATCTTTGGTTAGATATAAGACTTAATCCGATGGTTGCGGCCGCCGCGATGAGTCTTAGTTCAGTAAGTGTCGTTACTAACGCCTTACGCTTACGTTATCTAAATATAAAAAAGGAGAAATAGAAATGAAGAAAGAATTATTGATTGAAGGTATGTCGTGCCAACACTGTGTAAAAAGAGTTGCGCAAGCCCTCCAAGCCATTGATGGGGTTCAAGCTACAGTTAATCTTGAACAAAAGAAAGCTGTCGTTGAATTGGCTCACGATGTAAGTGATGAAGTCTTGATCGCCGCAGTTGATGAAGCTGGTTATAAAGTAGAAAAGATTAACTAATGCAAGCTGATAAATCAAAAGTAGAGCGACTTTTAAAGATAGCTCGTGGTCAAATTGATGGGATCTTACGCTTAGTAAATGAAGATGCTTATTGTATCGATATCTCAAATCAGATCATGGCTTGTGAGGCTATCATGACGAAAGTTAATAAAGAGGTCTTAAAAGAACATCTTCATCATTGTGTTAAAGATTCATTAAATGATCAAAGCCAAGATGAAAAACTAGATGAGATCATGATGGTGATCGATAAATTAGTTCGTTAATTATTTCATCTTGCTTGTTAGGGTTTGATAACTTCGGTATAATGAAAAAAAGACAGGAGAATCAATGTGCAACAAGTGGTATATAATGGCAAGATATATGTGGATAAGGGTCGTTTTGTTGAAGCGATAATGATTGAGGATAATCGGATAACGATGATTGGTACTGATGAAGAAGTTTTATTAGAAGCTCACAATGCTAAGTTGATCGATTGTCAAGGTAATACTGTTATCCCAGGGCTTAATGATTCTCATTTACACTTATTGAATATGGCTTTGGGCTACACACAGGTTCAGCTTAATGATTGTCATAGTATTGATGATATCATTACAAAAAGCCGTGCTTTCATCAAAGCTAATCCCGATTTATGTAAAGATGGCTTGATTGGTCGAGGTTGGAATCAAGATCTCTTCACTGATGATAAACGGATACCAGATCGTCATGATTTAGATAAGATCTCCACAACGATACCGATCGCTTTAAAAAGAGTATGTGGTCATTCATTGATCACTAACACCAAAGCGATTGAAATGCTTAAACTTAATCGTGAAAGTCTACAATATGAAGGTGGATTTTTTGCTCAAGATGATCACGGATATCCTACCGGTTTCTTTGCGGAGAAGGCATGTGAGTATCCGATGAGCCTTTTTTCTGAGGTTGATCTAAAAATAAAGCGTGATCTATTGCTTAAAGCCATGGATTACGCTGTTTCCTGTGGTATTACCAGTGTTCAATCAAATGATATTAGTGACATGCACGATGATCAAGATCTAATAAAGATGATCGAACAAATATATCAAGATGAAGAAGCACTATTACGATATCGTTTCCAAGTTTGTTTTAAAGATCTAGCATCATTTACAAAGACCGTTGATAGTAATAATTATAAGCTTAATATTAAACATGATTGGCTCAAGCTTGGACCACTTAAGCTTTATAAAGATGGCAGTCTTGGGGCTCGTACGGCTTTAATGAAAAAGCCGTATCACGATGATCCAAGTAATTTTGGTATAGAAGTAATATCCGATACTGAAGCGGAAGCGTTTTGTGCATTAGCTGCTAAAAATAAGATTCAAGTAGCAACTCACGTTATTGGTGATCAAGCTTTAGAATCAATGCTTGATGTTTACAGTAAGGTGGTGTATAAGGGTAATCCCTTAAGAAACAGTTTGATCCATACCCAGATCAGTAGTCTTGATCAACTAAAAAGAATCGCTGAGATGAAAATTTGTGTTCAGTATCAACCGATCTTTTTAGAATATGATCTGCATATCGTAAATGATCGTGTAGGAAAAGAACTAGCCCAAACATCATATGCGTTTAAAACTTTACATGATCTGGGTGGTAAGATCTCATATAGTACGGATAGTCCAGTAGAAGATGCTAATCCATTCTTAAATATCTGTTGTGCTGTGACACGTAAAGATTATCAAGGTTATCCTGAAGTAGGTTATAACGCCCAAGAGTGTGTAGATGTTGCGACGGCGATCGATGAGTATACAGTGGGTAGTGCTTATGTTGAATTTCAAGAGAGAGAAAAAGGTCGCTTAAATCTTGGCTATTTAGCGGATCTTGTTATCTTAGATGATGATATCTTTACGATTGATCCCAATAAGATAAAGGACATCAAACCACTTTTAACAATGGTTGATGGTATAATAGTATATAGAAAGGGAGAAATGATATGATATTAGACGTAATCAAGAAAAGAAGAAGTGTAAGGACTTATGATTCAAAACCGATTGAAAATGAGAAGATCACGGCTTTATTACAAGCAGCCATGTTAGCCCCTACAGCTCGTAATAAACAAGAGTGGCGCTTTATGGTCGTGACCAATAAAGACAAACTTAAAGCGATATCTGAATTAAACCCTAATGCCAAAATGAGTGCTGAAGCAGCGCTATCGATCATTGTCATGGGAGATACGACTGTATCAAGTACAGAATACATCTTTACTGATTGTGGAGCGGCGATCCAAAATATGTTACTACAAGCGATAGCGATGGATATTGGTAGTTGTTGGTGTGCTATTGGTCCTGATGAAAAAAGGATCAAAGTCTATCGTGAATTATATGATATCCCTGAACACTTATTGCCTGTAGCAGCAGTTCAATTTGGTTATCTAAAAGAACCTACAAATGAAGTTGATCGTTTTGATTTAGATAAGGTAACTTTTATTCGATGAAGAAGATGATCTCTTGGAATGTTAACGGCTTAAGAGCTTGTGTTAATAAAGGCTTTTTGGATTTCTTCCATGAAAGCGATGCGGATATCTTTTGCCTACAAGAAACGAAGATGCAAGAACATCAGTTAACCTTAGAACTTGATGGCTATACTCAGTACTTTAATAGTGCAGTCAAAAAAGGATATTCAGGCACAGCTGTTTTTACCAAAGAAGTGCCGCTTAAGGTTACCTATGGTATCGATATTGAAGAACATGATCAAGAAGGTCGAGTGATCACTTGTGAATACGATACTTTCTATTTAGTTACTGTTTATGTTCCCAATAGTAAAGATGGTCTATTACGACTTGATTATCGCATGGAATGGGAAGAGGCTTTTAGAGCATATCTATTAGCTTTAGATAAACATAAACCAGTAATCGTTTGTGGTGATCTTAATGTGGCTCATAAAGAGATTGACCTTAAAAATCCGAAGGCTAACACTAAAAATGCCGGTTTTACACCAGAGGAAAGAGCGAAGATGACAACCTTATTAGAGTCGGGATTTACCGATAGTTTCCGTCATCTTTACCCAGATATGACTGATATCTATTCATGGTGGAGTTATCGCTTTAAAGCCAGAGATAATAATGCCGGATGGAGAATTGATTATTTTCTAACATCTGAGCGTTTAGCGCCAAAGATTAAAGATAGTATTATTCATACAGAGATATTTGGTAGTGATCATTGTCCGGTTGAATTGATCATTGATCTTTAACAAATAAGGAACATTTTTGATCAAAGATCAGAAAGTTCCTTTTTTATAATTAGTTATAGTGTTAAAATAAGATAAATGTGAGGAAATATGATGACAGTACAAGCAAGATTTTTAGAATATGTTAAGTATGATACAACCTCTGATCCAAAAAGTGACAGTATTCCAAGTACTGCTAAACAAAAAGTATTGGGAGCTTATCTAGTTGATGAGCTAAAAAGCATTGGTATTACTAATGCATTTATGGATGAGTATGGTTATGTTTATGGTTTTTTAAGTGGTAATGTTCAAGCACCTAAAATTGGTTTTGTGGCTCATATGGACACATCAAATGCGGTAAGTGGTGAAAACATCAAACCGCGAATCATTGAAGATTATGATGGTAATGATATTGTCTTAAGTGATGGTGTCATAACAGAGGTAACTCGTTTTCCTAATATGAAGGATTACATCGGTAAGACACTGATCGTAACTGATGGCTCTACGTTACTTGGAGCTGATGATAAAGCCGGTATTGCGGTGATTATTGAAAGCTTAGAGTATTTGATCAAACATCCTGAAGTAAGACATGGACAGGTTAGTGTAGCTTTTACTCCTGATGAAGAAATCGGAAGAGGCACGATTAAGTTTAATACCAAACACTTTGATTGTGATTTTGCCTATACCGTAGATGGTGGTAAACCCCATGAAATTGAATATGAAAACTTTAATGCGGCTAGTGCTTTAGTAAAAGTCAAAGGGTTAAGCACGCATCCCGGTGGAGCTAAGAATATGATGATCAATGCGATCAATGTGGCGTTTGAATATCATCAGTTACTTCCAACAATAATGCGTCCTGAATATACTGAAGGCTATGAAGGGTTTAATCACTTAATGGAAATAAGTGGTGATGTAGAACAAGCCACATTATCTTATATCATTAGAAATCATGATGAAGACAAGTTTAATAAACAAAAGGAACTATTTGAACAAAGTGCTACATTTATCAATCAAAGATATGGCCAAGAACTAATTGACCTTACTATTTCCGATTCTTATCGTAATATGAAACAAGCCTTTAATGATAAGATGTATATCGTTGAATTAGCTAAACAAGCAATACAAGCGGTTGATCTTCAACCAGAATGCTTAGCGATCAGAGGTGGAACAGACGGAGCTGAATTAACTTATAAAGGGATACCCTGTCCTAATATTGGCGCTGGTGGCCAGAACTTTCATAGTCGTTATGAGTTTTGTTGTGTTGAAGATATGGTAAAAAGTGTTGAGATTATTAAAGAGATCATAAAAAAAGCAGTAGATCTAAAGATTGATTAAATACTATTGAAAGTCTATGACTCAGGCACTTTCAGTCTGAGTTTTTTTATTTAAAGGAGAAGATAATGTCTATTATTTCACTTAGTTTGATTGGTTTTGGTTTAGCCATGGATGCTTTCGCTGTCACGATTGCCAAGGCCATAACTGATTGTCATATGTCTAAAAAAGATGGATTGACCATGACCCTCTTGTTTGGTCTATTTCAAGGGATAATGCCTTTGTTGGGTTATCTTTTAGGTATTGGTTTTAATGATTTGATCTGTAGCTTTGATCATTGGATTGCTTTTGTACTCCTTGGGGGGATTGGACTTAAGATGATCTACGATAGCTTTAAACAAAATAGTGCATATTGTGCTACTGATATTAAAACGATGCTTATCTTAGCTATCGCTACTAGTATTGATGCTTTTGCGGTAGGCATAACCTTCGCTTTTCTGGAAGTAGATATTATCATAGCCTCAATCTTGATCGCTTTGATCACCTTCGCAGTATGTGTCATTGGTCTTTTCTTAGGTAAAAAGTGGGGCAATTACTTAAAGGATAAAGCTGATCTAGTAGGTGGTGGCATCTTGATCTTTATGGCATTTAAGATATTAATTGAACATTTATCAGTTTAAACATGAAAACCGAAACATTTGGGCTAAACAAAAACTACCTTAAAATGGGTAGTCAGACTGATGACAAATTCACCCTTTTTATAGAGTGTACTTGTCATCAGTCTGAGGTAAGATCTATGATCTTACCTTAACTGTTTTTGAAAGGCTTCAAATATCTACTTCGAAAATCAATTAGTAACCCAAATTATGAGTTAAATAAATTATTATATGTTGTGAAAGACCAAGTCCTAGTGGTCCCGTTAGGATTAACCTGTTTTAGATTTACTTTTAGATTTGCACCCATCACTCCATAATACTGGTTTACATAATATTGAAAGCCGGTATTGTAAGAAAAATAATTTGAAGGGTATTTGGTTGCGTTTTGATTGAAAACTGATAATCCATCACTAGTTAGACCATTACATCCATATATTAAAACCGAAGAAGTTACTGACATTCCACTATCTAGAAAAGTCCAATAGCCTGAAACCGATGTTAATAAATAAAAATTTCCATCTTTAATATAATTTATTGTTAGATAAACTCGTACTGAAATAGAACCATCAGTTTCATTGGTAGTTAATGAACCATTTTGAGAGAACAGAGTATATTCGAATGTTCGACTTAAGTCATTTAAATGCATAGCTTTCAAACTAGTAACTTCTTTACCTAAACAGTTTCTGAATTTCCTTCATCATCAACTAAAATTCCATAAACATTATTTTGCTTTACAGATTCTGTTTGATTTGTTTTTGCACTAACAGGCATAATACTTAGAAAAATTGAAATAAGCAATATTAAAAATTTCTTCATCATTGATGACCTCTCCTATTGTCAACAATTGAATTCATAACAATCCCACAACAAAGAAATAGAGCTGAATTACTCAATATACTTGGATTAACATAAATTTTATTAATTAATACATAAACATACAATAAACAGGATAGTATAACTAGAATAGTAAGCACTTTACTAACTCTCTTACTTAAATAAAACTTGGTCTTTAAAACAAGTGTATCAAATAACAAATAGCCAAATGAGAAGTAGAATGCTGGCTTCGCTAAATATGAGAAATAATAAAGAGGAGCTATATCATAATTATTCTTAATTTCTACTGATAAGACAGAATAGAAGTACATACAATATGATAATGATATAAGTAATGTTATAACTATAACGAATCTAATTTTATCTTTCATGTAACCTCCAGCGAAATTAAAACAGATATTCTTAACAGTTTAATTCGTTTCCAGTTTTTTTTGTGAATACAAGCAATTCGGTTGTAAATCTTAGTTTTATTATATAAGGCTAAAACTATACAATATTCGAACACAACACAAAATAGAACTTTCAAATATAGAATAAATAGAAAAGCAAACAAAGACAGAACATATTTCGAACAAGTTACTAATGTAAGTTGCTTGTATATATTCTAGCAAATTGTGTGATCATCAATGTGATTAATCTAATAATATCATAAAACATACAAAATGCAACAGTTTTTATCGAAAAAATGGATATATCAATATAAAAATGATTAAATTAACAAAATAATTCATAAAAATAATTTGATAGCTATTAAAATATAAGAAGATTGAGTCAAAATGATACTTATTTGTCTAATTTGATCACTGATGGAAATTAAGACTCAATACTTGGAAATTTGTTGTGAATTTTCAGCCAAAATTAGCATATTGATAGACGTATAAGATTTAAGTGAAAATGACTAAATTACTATCTATGTTTTATTTAATAAAATAGAGTGTGATGCTAGCATAGAAAACGGATAGGCTAAACATATAGTTCTTAAAGATGTAGAATAAAAGAGAAGGAGAACTCTATGACTAAGCAATACGACAAGAAGTTCAAAGAAGATGCCCTGCAATATCGAAAAGATCATCAAGATCTATCAGTAGCTGCCGTGTGTCGAAACCTAGGGATCAGTCAAATCACATTCTATAACTGGCAAAAACAAGCAAGAGAAAATGGTGGAGAGATTGAACATATTGGTTCAGGCAACTATGCAAGTGAGGAAGCGAAGGAGATTGCTCGTTTGAAAAGAGAGCTTAAGAATAAAAACGATGCATTACAAATCTTAAAAAAAGCAATGGGTATTCTGGCAAAAGAAAAACAATAGTTGTCTATGAATGCATTCACGAAGTTGAATCTAGAATATCCGTTAAAGGGGTTCTAAATGAACTCAAAGTTTCAACTTCAGGGTATTATGATTAAAAGAGAAGAAAACCTTCTTTCCAAGCAATACAGCAAGCAAGAATGAAAGAACAGATAATCGAAATTCATGAAGAATCTCATCAAATCTATGGTGCACCAAAGATCACAGAGATACTTCAAAAAACGGGACATAAGATATCACTAAGAACAGTTAGTAAATATATGAAAGAAGAAGGCATCAAAGCTCACTATATCAAGCCTTATACGACAACAACAAGAGATAGTGACTTCTCAAACAAACTGAATAATGTATTGAAAAGAGATTTCACACCAACAAAACCGGACACCGCATGGTGTAGTGATATTACTTATATTTGGACACAAACAGGCTTTGTTTATCTTACAAGTATTATGGATCTTTA
>JAQUCI010000085.1 GCA_028686295.1 Erysipelotrichaceae bacterium
TTTGGCACAAAGTCAGTAAACGCTAATGGTCAAAGTTATTGTAAGATTAACTAGTACATCAATTAAGGAACTATCGTATCATACGATAGTTTTTTAGTTTAGTTTGTAAATGATGTGTTAAAATTGGGTTATGGAAATAAAAGAAACGATCGTTGTTGAAGGAAAAAGTGATGTAGTCAAATTAAGTAGCTTTCTCAAAGCTAATTTCATTATTACCAATGGTACCCACATTTCAAAAGCAACGATCGATCTGATCAAAATAGCTCAAGCAAAAACAGGAGTGATCATATTTACTGATCCTGATTTCCCGGGTAATCAAATTCGTCAAAAGTTAAATGATGAGATACCGGGGTGTAAAAATGCTTTTATCATGGCAGATGAGGCTCGTGAGAAAGCTAAGGTAGGTGTTGAACATGCTGATGAAGAGATACTACGCAAGGCTTTGAGTAATCTAGTGAGTTATCAAGTAAAAGAATCACGCTTTGATCAAAATGATCTTTATGATCTGGGATTGCTTGGAAGTGAGAAAAGTAATAAACTAAGAAAGTATGTCGGACATAAATTAAGTATCGGCCAATGTAATGGAAAGACATTTTTAAAGCGTTTAAACATGATAGATATTAGTAGAGATGAATTAAATATACTAGTAAACAAAGGAGAAAAAGATGGATAGACCAATTGCCACAATTGCCAAAACAAAAGCGATCATGGCTGAATTTGGGCTTTATCCAAATAAAGGTTTTGGGCAAAACTTTATTATTGAACCCAAGATAATCGAAAAGATCGCTCAGGCAAGTCAGGCTGATAAAAACACGGCAGTGATCGAAGTTGGGCCAGGGATTGGCGCTTTAACTGAACAATTGGCTATTGTGGCAAGATCAGTATTAGCTTTTGAGATTGATAAAAAATTGATAAATGTGCTAGCTCATACATTAAGTGATCATGATAATGTTAAGATCATTAATGAAGATTTCTTGACTTGTGACCTAAACTATCATTATCAAACACTAAAACAAACTTGTGATCAGATCATCATGGTCGCAAATCTTCCTTATTATATAACAACAACGATCATCTTTAAGGTAATTGAGAGTAAAGGTGATTTTTCATCGCTTACTTTTATGGTTCAGAAGGAGTTAGCTGATCGTTTTATGGCTAAACCTAATACCAAGGATTATAACGCATTATCTGTCATGTTACAGCATCTATATGATATCAATATAGTCATGAGAGTATCACCAAATGTCTTTATTCCTAAACCGGCAGTTGATTCGATCGTTGTACGTTTTGTACCAAAAGATATTGAAGACGATATTGATCAAGATAAGTTCTTTCAACTTATCAAAGCATGTTTTATTCAACGTCGTAAAACGATCTATAACAATCTAAAACAATATCTTGATCAAGATATAAATATGATATTAACTCGGGTAGGGATTAGTGCTCAAAGGCGGGCAGAAAGTTTGACTTTAGATGAATTTAAAAGTCTTTATGGGGTGATCTATGAAGGTTAAAGCATATGCAAAATTAAATCTTTGTCTTGATGTGGTTAAAAGATTACCAGATGGATATCATGATTTAAGGATGATAATGGTTCCGATCGATCTTTTTGATACGATCGATATTACCTTTGATACGACTACGACTATTCAAGCTAATCGACGTTATCTGCCAAATGATGACCGTAATACGATCATTAAGGCTATCAATGGCCTAAGAGAACGATATGGATTTAGTGATCAATTCAGGATAAAGTTGAATAAGAATATTCCTTCGCAAGCAGGGCTTGGTGGTGGAAGCGCGGATGCGGCTATCGTTATCAAGACAATGAACGCTTTGTTGGATCTTAAGATGGATCAAGATGAAATGATGGCTTATGGTAAAACGATAGGAGCCGATGTTCCGTATTGTATCATCAATAAACCAGCTTTAGTTTCGGGAATTGGTGATAAAGTTGAACCTTTTTCATTTGTTTGTCCGTTTTATCTTTTCTTGGTTAAACCTCGTAAAGGTGTTTCAACTAAGTTGGCTTTTGGTAATCTTGATTATGATAATCTAAAACATCCAAACGCTGATAGATTAAAAAATGAATTATTAGCGTGTAATTATAGTGGTATCATTGCTAATATGGGTAATGATCTTGAACAAAGTGCTTTGCGCCTTGTTAAGGATATTTTCACATTAAAACAGGAATTATTGGATTTTGGCTTTGATCACGCTATGATGTCAGGTAGTGGTTCAACAGTCTTTGCGATAACGCAAGACGAGCGTTTGATTGATAGAGCCGTACTTAATTTTCAAAGAAAGTATCCTTTTGTAAAAAAAGCAAAGATCATTGATATTTGATCACTATTATCTGTTAATTTTGTTAGAATATAAAGGGGAGGATTTATGAGATCAGCTATTATACTTGCGGCCGGTAAAGGCACACGAATGAAGTCAAGTTTAGTAAAACCAATGCATAAGGTTTTAGATAAACCGATGGTTGAACATATCGTTGATAATCTTAAACAGATCAATGTTGATAAGATAGTCACGATCATTGGTTATGGATCAGAAGCGATCACTGCTTACTTAAAAGATAAGAGTGAATATGCGATCCAAGAAGAGTTAAATGGCACAGGTAAAGCGGTTAGTTATGCTACGCAATTAGAAGATCTTGATGGTCAGACGTTAGTCATCAATGGTGACTGCCCTTTGATCCAACCAAAGACCTTTCAAATGATGTTTGAGCAGTTACAGGATGCTAAGATGGTCGTCTTATCAGCAGTCCTTGATGATCCTAAAGCATATGGTAGGATAGTTCGTGATCAATCAGGTAATTTTGTTAAGATCGTTGAAGCAAAAGATTGTGATGATCAGCAACGGATGATCAAAGAGATCAATACTGGTATCTATGCTTTTGATAACCGATCATTATTTGAATATATCAAAGAGTTAAGAAACGATAATACTCAAAGGGAGTATTATATTACCGATCTAGTAAAGATCTTTAGTGAACATGATCATCAAGTTAAAGCAGTAGTGATCAAAGATCCAGATGAAGCGATGGGAATCAATGATCGTTTAGAATTGTATCAAGCTAGTAAATGGCTACAAAGAAAGATCAATCAATATTGGATGAGAAATGGGGTAACTTTGATCGAACCCGAAATGACCTTTATTGGACCTGATGTAAGAATAGGCGAGGATAATATCATCTATCCAAATACCTTTATTGAAGGTAAGACTGTTATTGGATCAGGTAATACAATAAGAACGGGTTGCTATCTTTTAAATGCCGAGATTGGTAACGATAATGATATCGATAATGCACGGATAACTGATAGTAAGATTGGTGATAAGGTAAAACTTGGACCATGGATCCATTTAAGAATGAACTGTATCATTCATGATGGTAATCGACTAGGAAATTTTGTGGAATTTAAAAATACCGAATTTGGCGGCTATAGTAATTGTGCTCATCTTACTTATTGTGGTGATGCAACTATCGGTAAACATGTTAATATGGGTTGTGGAACAGTCACTGTTAATTATGATGGTGTTAATAAATGGCATACAACGATTGAAGATGATGTCTTTATTGGTTGTAATGTGAATCTGATCGCTCCAGTTACCGTTAAAGCTAAGGCGGTAGTTGCGGCTGGTACCACAGTCACAAATGATGTTGGTGTTGGTGAAATGGCAATTGGTCGCGTAAGACAAGAGAATAAGCCGGGTTATGGAATTAAATATATGGACAAGGAGAAAATCAAGAAATGAATCAATCAATAATCGTTTTTGCTTTATCAAGTAGCACCGAATTAGCTGATGAGATCTGTAGCTATTTGAACATCAACCGAGGAAAATGTAAGATCAATAATTTTGCGGATGGTGAAATATTGGTCGAACCAGAAGAATCGGTAAGAGGAAAACATGTCTTCCTTGTTCAATCAACTTGTTATCCGGTATCTAATAATGTTATGGAACTATTGATTGCCTTAGATGCTTGTCGAAGAGCCTCAGCAGCGGCGATAACTTGTGTAATACCTTACTTTGGTTATGCACGTCAAGATCGTAAGTCTCGGGCACGTCAACCAATAACAGCGCGTTTGATAGCTGATCTATTAGAGGTAGCTGGTGCTGATCGTGTAGTAACGATCGATCTTCATGCACCACAGATTCAAGGGTTCTTTAAGATACCAAACGATGATCTTTCAGCAGTCTCCTTATTTGGTCAATATTTCAGAGCTAAACATCTTGAGGGAGAGATCGTTGTCGTATCACCTGATCATGGTGGAGCAACCCGAGCACGTAAATTAGCTGAATGTTTACCTAATTCAACTGTTGCGATCATTGATAAAAGAAGAATGAGAGCTAACGTGGCTGAATCGATAAACTTGATCGGTGATGTTGAAAACAAGATCGCGATTGTTATCGATGATATTATTGATACCGGTGGATCATTACTTGGTGGATTAAAGATGATCCACGAAAAAGGTGCTAAGGAAGTTTATTGTTGTTGCACTCATGGAGTTTTATCCAAGAATGCGATTGAAAACATTCATGCAGCACCAATCAAAGAGATGTTACTAACTAATACGATCGCTTTACCTCCAGAGAAGAAGGATCCAAAGATCAAAGTACTATCGATCGCTTATATGTTAGCTAAGACGATTGAAGCGATCCATAAAGAAACACCAGTTAGTAATATTTACGATATGTTTAACGATTAGTTATTTCAATAAAGGTTTCAAGAGTCAAGGAATAAAGATAAGCCTTGACTTTTAATTTAGGATAAAGGGTTTGGATCGCTTTTGAATACAATGTTAATTGATCTTGATAGCGATCGATCAAAATGGTTTTGTTAACATGACGATCGGTCTTAAAGTCGATTATGATGGCTAAATCTTCTGAGGTAGCTAATAGATCTATGATGCCACTTATAAAGCCATTATCGGATTTGATCACAAAAGGAACTTCTTTCTTTACCTGCATTTTTAATATCTGAGCATTCAAAGATGAATCATTAAAGGTTTTAAAGGCATTTTTAAAGTTGAGGGTATCAGTATCAAATAACGGATCCATATCATCATCAGTCCAATATGTCGTAGGTAATTGTTCAAAGATCTGATGAACTTTAGTGCCAATAATATCGGCTTTAAACCCAGAGGTTAGATTAAGTGTCAGATCGATCTTTTGCTTTTTGGTTTTTGATGGAGTGATGTTTTCGTTTTTATCACAAGGTTTTAAATAACGGGGATAACTTACTTGTTTAACAGAAGATCGTTTGTTTATGGTTTTATCCCATGGACTTTCAATTTGATTGATCTGACAAAGACCATCAG
Source organism: Erysipelotrichaceae bacterium (assembly GCA_028686295.1). Taxonomy (GTDB): domain Bacteria; phylum Bacillota_I; class Bacilli_A; order Erysipelotrichales; family Erysipelotrichaceae; genus JAQUCI01. The sequence goes on from JAQUCI010000085.1 coordinate 5,328, forward strand.
TGATCAAATTCAAAGCACTTATGATCCAAGTTGTATAGTTGTGACTTTTGAAGGTATTAAGGTCTATTTGATGATCTGCTTCCTTAGGCATGAAGTCAATCAAATTTAGGGCATTTTGGGCTCTTGTTAAAGCTACATAGAGTACGCGGATCTGTTCTTCTAATTCTTCGGCACGTTGGTATTCCTTGAT
>JAQUCI010000086.1 GCA_028686295.1 Erysipelotrichaceae bacterium
GGCAGGAACAAACTATGGTGAAAATATCAGTGCAATGGCGATCACAAAAGTATTCTCAGTACCAGTATTAGCTACAGCCGCAATCGTAGCGATGATCATCTCTTGCTTTACTCCATTGATCAATACAATCTATGCATTACCACAAGCGGTTATTGGTGGGTTAGAGGTGTTCTTATTTGGAGCGATCGCTGCTCAGGGCATGGCGATCATGATCGAAAAGAAAGCTGATATGTTTAGTAGTAAGAATATAGCTGTTATTGCAACCATTATGGTTATCGGTGTAGGTGGGCAGTATGCCTTCGGTGGGATCATTCCTATCTTTGGCTTAGAGATTCCATGTGTTGCTGGAGCAGCGATATTTGGTATCGTCTTAAACTTGATACTAAGTTTTAAGAAAGATTAAATTTAATATAAATTGAAGGAACAACCAAATGGTTGTTCTTTTTTTACATGAAGAAGTAAACGCTATCATGAATCGATCCCTTGAACTAATGTAAAAACTAAGTTATAAATAAGTTAAGAGGATCAAAATGAGTATTAATTTTACTGATTTTATATCACAATTATTTACTAATCCAATATTAGCTATTGTCGTTATTTTAGTATTGGCAGTGATACTGGTTAATGGATGGACTGATGCGCCAAATGCGATCGCTACTTGTATATCAACAAGATCGATCTCACCTCGTAATGCGATCATCATGGCTGCTATATTTAATTTTTTGGGTGTTTTTGTGATGACATTAGTTAATGCGACCGTAGCACAGACTATTTATAATATGGTTGATTTTGGCTCAGATGTTAATAATGCAGTGATATCATTAAGTGCAGCGATGTTTGCGATCGTTACATGGGCAACTGCTGCTTGGGTCTTTGGTATACCAACCAGTGAAAGCCATGGATTGATAGCTGGACTATCAGGCGCGGCTATCGCTTTGCAAAATGGTCTGGCTGGTATAAATGGTGCCGAATGGATCAAAGTGATATATGGTCTTGTTTTGTCAACATTACTTGGTTTTATGTCAGGCTGGTTATATGTCAAGATCATTGAATTGATATGTCAAAATATGGATAGAGGCAAGACTGAAGGATTCTTTAAATACGCCCAAATAACAGGTGGAGCGGCGATGGCTTTTATGCATGGTGCACAAGATGGTCAAAAATTCATGGGTGTTTTTATGTTAGGTATCTTTTTGGTAGCTGGACAAAGCAATGTGACTACCTTTGTGATTCCCTTGTGGTTAATGATCTTATGTTCAGCTGTTATGGCTTTAGGGACGTCTATTGGCGGTTATCGTATCATTAAAGCGGTAGGCATGGATATGGTTAAATTATCAAAATATCAAGGCTTTGCGGCTGATATGGCTGCGGCTAGTTGTTTACTACTATCTTCCTTGACTGGTATCCCAGTTAGTACTACTCACACTAAAACAACTGCGATCATGGGTGTTGGTGCGGCTAAAAGGTTAAGTAATGTAAAATGGGACGTTGTCAAAGAAATGGTGATGACTTGGGTGTTGACATTTCCAGGTTGTGGTTTGATCGCTTATGTTATGACTAAACTATTTATGTTTATCTTATAAAGGAGGAAGATCATGGCAAGAAAAAATAATGATTATTATTACGATAGCTTCTATCAGTTGATGGACTATCCATGTCTTGGAGCTAAAGTTTTAGCCAGTATTATGGAAGATATCGAAGGATATGATATGCATGAAAAACTAATTGAAGTCCATGCGATCGAACATGATGGAGATGTTGCTAAATATGATGTAACTAAACGCTTGGTAAATGAATTCATAACCCCAATAGAGCGCGAAGATATCGTGATGCTCTTAGCTCAAATTGACGATATCATGGATGCGATCGAAGATGTCGTCCGTTTATTATCAATGTATAATATCAAACATATCAAAGAGGATGCTAAAGCGTTTATACCGATCATAACTCAAAGTTGTGCTGTATTAAAAGAAACGATACTAGAGTTTAAGCAATTTCGTAAATCAAAAACGATCAAGAAGCATTTTTTGAAACTAAATGAACTAGAAGAAAAAGCTGATCTGATTCATTATCAAGCGATCAAAAAACTATATCAACAAAGTAAAGATCCAATTGAGATATTTACTTGGACTAATATATTTGAGGCACTTGAAAATTGTTGTGATCAATTTAAAGAAGTCAGTGAACTGATTGAGATGATAATGTTAAAGAATACCTAATCAAACGTTTCATCAACAGTTTTTATTTAAATTCATCCACAGTGAGCTTGTAGGCCGTTTGTGATAACTGATCGTCAATCATCAAGTTATCTTTTTTAGTAAGGATACACAGAAATTTTCTAAGAAGTTGTGGGTTTTTTACTAAGATTGGGCCTAGTAACCAACTGGCAAATAAATTATTGATCAAAAAACCCTGCTCATAGGAAGTAAGATGATCACTCAGTCCTTTATTGATGGTCAATAATGGTCTATTAAAACTATAGGGTAAGATATATGAAGTACGATTGATAAAGCCATATATTAAAATTGAAGGATCGGTATTGGTTTGAGCGATCACATCACTGATAAATACTTGATCATTATCGATCGCATCAAATTCTAATAATCCACTGCCAAGATGATTTATATTATCACTGGTAGTAATTGATCTACTTAGTAATAGTTGAGCATTTCCACTTATCAAGATCAGTTTTCCTTGTTCGATCGCCTCACTAAATTGTTGTTTATATTGATTGAAATGCTGACTAGCTACGATCAGGTTTTTGATCTTGCCAGGTCCAATATAGATCATGTCATATTTTGATAGATCTAGCTTATCAGATATACTCAACTTATCGATCTTATATTCAATACCATTTTGTTTGAGGTAGTACTTGATGATCATTAGATTTCCACTATCGCCATAAAGATCTAATAGATCATCATAAAGCCATAAAATATTTATCATCATTTACCTCACTTTACCGCATTGATAACGGTTTTAGCATCATATAATTCGGTTAAGAAACAGATCATCCCTTTTGTATCATTTAATTCATTTTTGATCATCTGGGGTTTTTCTTTGATTATCATGGTTTCTTCACTAAAACCAGCTAGTTTCAATCGTACAGCCAAATCATATGCTCGCTCACCACAACATATGATATTAGCTACATTGCCTAATAATTTTTCAAAAGAAACATCGTAGAGCCAAGTTGTATCTTTATGATAGGTATGATTGATATTATTAACGACAATGATGACTGTCTTAGGTTCTTTGATACTGTTTAGATAATCGATCGATTGGTCGTAGGAAACTGGATTTTGATTTTTTGACAAGATCATCATTGCCTTACGATCATTGATCAAAAATTCATGATAACGTTGTTCCATAATATTAAAATTGGTCATTATCTTAGTAACTATATCAATATCTAGGCCAAGCTCACAAGCCGTTGCGATCGCCGCAGTCGTATTTATGATATTAAAGATACTTTTAAAGTTAGTCTTAGTTAAATGATTATTGACTTTGAATGTTCCAGCATCTAGATCAATGATATCAGCATTATACTTAGCCAATGGTGTTTGATAACCACAATGGTGACAGTAATAATCACCAATATGATTGTAATGATAGAAATTGTAGTCAAGGCGATGCATACATAAAGGGCAAACTTTGGCATCATGTGTAATATTGGTTGGTTTATCGCTTGATATGGATGATCTATTTAAATGATAATATACTCGCTTGTTATTTGGTGCAAGATTAGTACTGATTGGATCGTTTGCGTTTAAGATAAGTGAGACGGTAGGTTTGATCGCTTCATGTAGTTTATTGATGATAACATCAACATTGCCATTACGCGTTAATTGGTCACGAAATAGGTTAGTACATAAAAGATAATCAGCAGAGAAGTCTTTAAAGATTAATCTTGAATAACGTTCATCTACCTCTAATATGACAAAATCAGCCACAACTCTACCTTTTAGATTAGCACTGCTTAATAAAGTCGTCGCCACGCCACCTGTTAGATTAGAACCTTTTTGATTAGAGACGACCTTAAAACCAGCCTCTTTTAAGATGTAGGTTAACATATTGGTCGTACTTGTTTTACCATTACTACCAGTAATGGCAATTACTTTGCCAGTGAATGTTATCTTACCCAGTAAATGTTTATCGATCTTTAAGGCGATGTCACCTGGAAGATTAGTTCCTTTTTTAGTCAACCTACCAACCGAAGCTAGGATCTTGGCAAGCAATAAAGCTAACATAAAACGCATAGTTGTTACTTCCTTTACGTAACTTATTTTAGCATATCATTGATCATGAAACATTAAGATCATTGTAATATTAGGATAATATGGCCACCTTTTGTAAGTATATATAATATGGTATGATGTTAATAACAAAGATTGGAGATGTTTAAATGCCAAAAAGACCATTAGTTGCTCTAATGTATGATTTTGATAAGACCCTTTCTCCGCGCGACATGCAAGAGTATTCTTTTATCCCAGCATTAAATATGGAAGCTAGTGATTTTTGGGATAAATGTGCTGTCTTGACTAAAAAACACAATATGGATCAGATCCTATCTTATATGTTTGTGATGTTACAAGAAGCCGAAAAAAGCGGAATGTATCTTAATAAGAATGAATTTCGTAATCTAGGTAAAGCAGTGCAGTTATTTGATGGAGTTGAGACTTGGTTTAAGCGCATCAATGATTATGGTGAAAGTATTGGTTTACAGGTAGAGCATTATATTCTATCATCAGGTTTAAAAGAGATCATTGAATCTACTAAGATCGCTAAAGAATTTAAAAAGATATACGCTAGTGAATATTGTTATAACGAATATGAAGAACCGATCTGGCCAGCTATGGCTGTCAATTATACCAGTAAGACACAATTCTTATTTCGTATTAATAAAGGGGTCTTAGAAGTTACTGAAAATGATGAACTTAACGCTTCGATGGCCGAAGAAAATAAACGGATCAGTTTTAAGAATATGATCTATATTGGGGATGGCTTTACAGATGTCCCTTGTATGAAACTTGTTAAAAGTAATGGTGGTCATTCAATCGCTGTCTATCAAAATAATGCTAAGGATGTCGCTAATAATATGATCTTAAATAACCGTGTTGACTTTGTCTTACCAACTGATTATACCGAAAATAGCCCATTACAAAGTGCCGTTTGTGCGATCTTAGATGAGATCAGATCAGATGAGAATATTCAAGCAATCCATATGGCGCATGTTAAAGCAGCACAGGATGAAATAGATCAAAGATAAAAAAAGTACCCATTGAAGGGTACTTTTTATCTACTTACCTTATTAAGCAACGCTAAAGAAAGATCATCTTTGTTAAACACTAAGTAAGACACAATGAATAAGACAAGAAAAGTTAAAACTAATAACGATAAGACTATCCAAATATTATGAATTACCTTCGTAAGGATCAAAGTTATATTCAAGAGAAAAAAGGCTAAGTTAGTAACTCTAACAA
>JAQUCI010000087.1 GCA_028686295.1 Erysipelotrichaceae bacterium
TGTAACCAACTTTACCTTATTACCAATTATTGAAAGATTATTAGCAATATTACGAGCAACACCACCAAAAGAATAACTAATCTTTCCAATGTTTGAGTCTTGTAAGACAAGTGAAGATTTTGCTTTACCGAGAATATCAATATTTGCTCCACCAATTATATAGATATCATTCATAATAATTCCTCATTTTGATTATACACTATTTTACCTTGTCTTTAGCTAATATATCATAAATCAAAAACAATCTTTCTTGACAATAATCTATATACGCCTTATTTTAGTATTATCTAGGAGGATAAAATGGACATTAAAAAGTGGTTCCCCTATTCAGCCCAAGTAAAAGATGTTAGTAATCTGATTATAACCATGCTCATATATTTCATAATTATCGTCGTATCAGGATTCGTGTTTGGTATTTTAGATAATTTGTGGATATTTGGTTGGATATTTAGTCTTATTGATTGGGTAATAAGGGTTTATTGCGGAGCAGGAGCTATTATTGCCGTATTAGTATTCTTAAAAATAATGTAATAATATAATTTATTTATATAAAAAAACAGCTCTAATAATCCTAGAGCCGTTTTTTTATCTTTTAATTGACATTGCCATTCGACGATATGTGTGTCTTACACCACGAATCGCTAATGAATATGCATGAATATTCTCAGGTAATGCCATACCTAGATATCCAGAATCTCCAATATGATGAATATCAGACCCAGCCATTTTATTCATAAGCGCTATCTGTCTGATCGTGTTAACATCAGCACCCTCTTGTGATGTACCAATTGCCGTAAGAGCCAACTTACCTCTTTTATGGATGTGACTGATCAGATCACCAACTCGCTCAACTGTCATCGTAGGAATCGTCCCACACGCCGGAACCATTATGATGTCAGCTCCATTATCAACAAAACTATCAATGTCATCGTGAGTGATAATACCACTACCAGTTTCATGATTTACCCCTGCGCCATGCATTTTACCAGCAATGAAAATCAGTTCATCTTTAAAAACACTAGTAATATTTCTTAGCGATTGACAAATCGTCTTGTTATCAACATTTACTCCCGGATTACCTGTAAGGGTTATAAATTTTACTCCCATCTTTGAAGCTTCTAAAACATTTTCAACTGTCGCAAGTCTTCCAGATGTAACTTCCCAAATATTATCTTTATCTTTTTCAAGTCCAAAATTGACTGGCTCAAGATTGATCCCAATCAAACAACCCGTTAGATCGATCAATTGTTTTATCTGTTCATTTTGTTTTGGTAAACCATTTATGACAGGTCTTTTAACATCAAAAACATTTAAATTGATCAGCTCAACTCCCATTGAAGCGACAAACTCAGCATTACTAATGTCATTTAATAATGGTTGGATCGTACCAATGGTCTCTGCCATCATTACTCTACCCTCACTATTAGCGATTGCTTCAATGATCTCTTGCTTACTAAGTTTTTTTATAACACTGCTTGGATAGTCAAGTAATCGGTTCATTTTATATTACTCACATCTTAGATATTTTTGTCTTAATGAACGATTATGTTCTTCATAACCTTCGACATTACTTGCGAGCAAAACTGGAGGTTGATAATCTTTTTCTTTCATTATGCGGCAAATCTCGGTAGTTAATGACTGTGCGATAAATGCTCCAGTTATACTTGATATCGAGCATATCTTCTCTAAACGACCTGTCTTGATTAAAGCATCACCTTGTGGTCCACAATTATCAATCACAACATCACCTAATTGATATAATTTCTTACCACTGGGATGACGACTATCTTCAGCAGTAGTATGCTGCATACTAGTCATAACGATTACTTTTTGTCCCTCTTCTTTAGCCTTAAGTGCCATATCGATCACAAGACCATTGATACCTGAATTAGAGATAATGATAAAGGCATCATTTTTCTGAACGTTATACATATCATACATTTTTTGTGATATTCCTGAACGACGCTCAAAAATATCATTAGGATTTTTAAAATCTTCGATTGTCGTATAACCCTTAATGACAAAATCATCAGTACGGATATGATGAAAAGGAACTAAGCACCCTGCACGGTTTCTAAGTTCAAAGCCAACTCCTACAGAGTGACCAGAACCAAACACGTGAACAACACCATCATTCATCATCGTCTCAGCACATATTTCAGCCGCTTTAACGATATTGTCACCTTGTTTAGTTTCAAGAGTATCAAGTATTTTAAGTAATTCTTCATAAAAATAATTCATATTGATATTGGTCATTATCTTATCCTCCTACGCATTCCATCTACCAAGATATTTATCTGATATCTCTTTGTTATGAACGTCTGCACCCTTTACATTAGCACTTAGTAAAACGGGTGCTTCATGACCCTTATCGACAAGATAACGATAAATCTCCGCTGTTAACATCTGTGCTATCGTGTTACCTGTTAATGTTGCCATCTGATTGATCATCGTCTTATCATCAAGTTTGATCGCCAAATCTGGCACATTAACTTGATTATCAATGATCAGATCTGCAAATTCATATAGTTTTTTGCCTGACAAGTGTTTTGATTCTGCTTTTTTAGCTGCTTCGATTGATGTCACAACGATTAATTTATGACCTTTTTCTTTAACTTTAATAGCCATATCAATAACACAACCTTCATTGCCAAGGTCGCTTGTTAAGATGAACATGTCTTTATCATTAACATTATACATTTCCCACATAACATCGATTATATCGCTTCGATTTAAGAAATTTGGATCATTAAATTCATCAATACTTACCTTACTTCTTAATACAAGATCTCTTACGTTAAAACCATGATATGGCATCAATCCACCAGCACGATAGAATAATTCCATCGTAAATGCATGGTTATGCTCTAAACCAAACAACTGGATCAAACCATCATCTAACATGCAGTTTCCCATCATTTTAGCTGCTTCTTTGATCACACCCTGTTGAGTATCTGCAACCTTCTGTAAGTATTGCTTACCAACTCTAAATAAATCATGATAAGTTGCCATAATATATTCCCCCCTATTTAAATATATAAGCAGAAGGAGGTTAATCCTCCTCCTCGGCTTCTTTATGTCTGGCTGCTTCAGCAATCACCTTATCAGCGATTGGTTGTGGAGCAGGTTCATAACGATCAAATTCTAAACTAAAACTACCTCTACCTTGCGTCATAGATCGTAATTCTGTTGCGTACTTCTGCATTTCAGCCATAGGAACTTCAGCATTTATACATTGAGAATTGTCTTCAATCATATCCATTCCCATGATTATGCCACGGCGCTTATTGAAATCGCCAATTATCGTACCTGTATATTCATCAGGTATAACTACACTACATTTCCCTATTGGCTCAAGTAATATCGGATTAGCTTTAGGCATTCCTGCTTTATAAGCTAAGCGAGCAGCCGATTTAAAAGCGATTTCCTTTGAATCAACTGGATGATATGATCCATCATATAATGTGGCTTTAACACCAACAACTTTATAACCAGCAAGAATACCCTTTTGCATGCATTCACGTAAACCAACCTCTACAGCTGGGAAATATTGTCTTGGTACAGCTCCACCAAATACTTCTTCAGCGAAAACCATTTCCTCAGAATCACATGGCTCAAATCGAACCCAAACATCACCAAACTGGCCAGCTCCACCACTTTGTTTCTTGTGCTTACCTTGAACCTCAGCTTTACCTCGTATCGTTTCACGATACTGAACTTTTGGTTCATGTAATTCAATCTCTACCTTGTATTTGTTTTTTAAACGATTAATGATCACATCAATATGCTGATCACCTATGCCATAGAGTAATGTTTGTCTTAATTCAGCATTCTTAACTATCACACATGTTGGATCTTCTTCTAATATCCGTTGCAGTGCTCCAGACATCTTATCTTCGTCATTTTTACTCTTAGGCTCGATCGCAACGCTCAACATAGGCGTTGGGAAAGTTATAGGTGGTAATATCACTGGTCGACTTGCGACTGCTAAAGTATCATTTGTCTGTGTGTTCTGCAATTTTGTTAAGACCCCAATATCGCCCACAGTCAGTTTTGAAACAGGAATCTGATTTTTACCCATCATTACCGAAATCTGGTTAAATTTCTCCGCCTTATCCTGTTGAACATTGATCAATGGAGTATCAACAGTCAACGTACCGCTCATAACTTTGATAAAGGACAAACGACCAACAAAAGGATCGATTATAGTCTTAAAGACTAAAGCTGAAAACGGTTCATCTTCATCAGTCTTAACTAAGACCTCTGCTTTTTTGCGATCCATAGCTTTGATCGTACAACATTCTTTAAAAGCTGGGAAATATTCAAATATCGTCTTTAAAACAATCTCTATCCCATTATGATTTAAAGTGCTTCCGCAAAGCACTGGTCTTACTTCACCATTTAAAACGCCAAGTTTTAATCCTTTAATGACTTCTTCTTCAGTGAAGGCTTCACCATCAAAGAATTTCTCCATTAATTCATCATCAGCCGAAGCAACGGCTTCCATGATTTGTTGATAATGTTCTGAAACAATATCATTCATATCTGCTGGAACAGCTTTTCCTTCAGGTTCTCCATAATAGAAGGCTTTGCTTTTTAAGATGTTGACAGTACCGATTGTTTTTCCATTCTCAATTATTGGCAATTCAAATGCAACGATACTCTTATGAAATTTTTCTCTTAATTGAGCATAAGTCTTATCAAATGATGCATTTTCCTCATCAAGTTTATTAATGAAGAAAACACTTGGAATTTTCTTTTTAGCAACCATTTTCCAGGCATTTTCTGTACCTGTTTGGATACCATCTTTAGCACTTACCAAGATCAATAATCCATCAGTCACGGATACTCCTGCTGTCATCTCGCCTATGTAATCAAGATAACCTGGCGTATCGATAAAATTGATCTTGCCATTTTTCCATTGCACCGGTGCGATACTTGCGTAAATCGAACTTCCTTTTTTAATCTCTTCTTGATCATAATCCATCGTAGTAGATCCATCATTAATCTTACCCATACGATCGATCGCTTTAGTCACAAACAACGCAGCTTCAGCAAAAGTTGATTTACCACTGCCACTATGACCAACTAAACAAACATTGCGTATTGAAGACGCTTCATAATCTTTCATCATTTTCCCCTTCTATCTTAAATATTCTTTTAAATCCGAAAATTCTGATTGACGAACATAGTCCGCAGCTTTATTTCCGGCTTTATCTACAATATTACGGTCAGCACCAAATTCGATTAGATATTTACATAAATCCATATATCCTGAATAACTGGCTCTCATAAGCGCTGTACAACCGTTTTTGTCTTGTTTATTAACATCTGCTTTGTTTTCAACAAGTATTTTAATAACATCCATTCTAAAGGCTAAACAAGCTTCCATAAGGGCAGTTCTACCCATTTCATCTTCAGCATTGACATCAGCGTTATTAGCCAACAGATATTCAACAACCTCATTCTGACCCAAAA
>JAQUCI010000088.1 GCA_028686295.1 Erysipelotrichaceae bacterium
GAGATACCAGATTATATCGTAAATCGAGAAAGAGAAACGATTGAAAGGGCGCTTGATGATTATAAAACTGGTAAAAGGAAGTTAGATATCGCGACTCAACCAAGTGAGCATTTATTTTGTCATCTTGTATTAGCTGATGAATATTCTATGATCTTTGAACCATTTGAAACATTTAGTTCTTATTATGATCATGTTGATAAAGAACATTGTTCATTGATCACCATCAGTAATGGTTTTGATCACTATTTATTAGGGTTAAATAAACAGCGGATCACCTTTGAAATGTTTGCGGATAATGTTTCAAAAAAGACAAAAGAACATATTATACAAATTCTTCATGATTTAAGTCATAAAACCAGTTAATTAGAAAAAGTACCCCGAATTCGGGGTACTTTTTAAACTGAGAGGGCTTTATTGAAATTAATAATTATCATTTTCAATAATTAGCCATAAATGCAAAATATGATAGATTCTTGATTTAACTAAAGAATATTTATGTGATATAATATCTAGGAACTGAAAATGGTCATGTAAAATTAGCAATGATCTTACATAGTCATTTTTATACAATGAAGCAAGGAAGAATGATAGATGCTAGGTGGCTCATCATTAAGACTTGTGGAGATAGCGTTTGGATAATTGATGGGTAAACTGTGCCTTTTTGATGTATTGGTAGATGGAGAGAAAATGGATAATTGGTATATTCTTTATGTTAAGGCAAATCGTGAAGAAAAGATCAATCAATACCTTAAGACTAAGGGTATAGATGTTTTTGTGCCTAAAAGAGATGTTATCTATAAACGCTGTAATAAAAAGTTTTTAGTACGTAAATTATTATTCACTAATTATATCTTTGTTAGATCTAATCTTGATCAGTCACATTTTATTTATCAGATCAAGGAATATAAAAATGAAGTCGAAGGCATTATCAGAGTCTTGACCTATGACAAGACAGGAACCCCTGCTTTAAATGATCAAGAAAAAGCTTTCTTTAAGAAACTCTTAGGGGTACATGATGTTGTCACCCCTTCAGTTGGTTATATTGAAAATGATAAGGTGGTCATAACTGAAGGACCACTTTTGGGCATGGAATCAAAGATAGTCTCGATCAATAAGCACAAAAAATATGCTAAGATCGTTGGTAAGATGTTTGAAAGAGATATTATCGTTGAAGTATCTTTGGATATCGTTAAGAAATTAGAAAGTTATTAAAATGAAGAAAATACTTAATATTATCGTAGTCATTCTTATGCTTTTGTTTGTAGGTATTGTAGGTATAAACTTATATATCGATATCCTACTTAATAAAATACAACACGAACAAGAATTAAGTGAATCTGAAGCTGGTATAGCAGTGGAGATCATAAAACAGAAGGAAAAAGCGAATGTTGAAAACATCGTATTGTTTGGGCTTGATAATGACGGTGATAAAAGTGAGGGTAAGCGATCTGATGCGATCAAGATAATCTCGTTGGATCTTACAAATAAAAAGATCAAAGTATCAAGTTTAGAAAGAGATCTTGTTGTTTATTTACCGAATGATCATGATCGTTATGCTCATTTAAACTGGGCACATTGGTTTGGGGGAGCAGAATTAGCGATTCAAACGATCAATCATAACTTTGATATGGATATAACCAAATATGTAAGTGTTTCATTTGATTCAGTTGAAGAAATCGTTGATCTTGTTGATGGGGTAGATATCTCATTAACAAAAAGTGAGATGAGTGTGTTGCGTATTAGTGGTAATGCTGGCACTTACACATTAAATGGCAAGCAAGCTTTAGCTTATAGTCGAATTCGTAAATTAGATAGTGATTATCAGCGAATGCAAAGGCAACAAAACGTTATCGATGGAGTTGTTGAAAAAGTCACGGCGATGTCTTATACCGAATTGTTGTCATTTATCAATGATGGTCTAGAATATGTTAAGACAAACATATCTAACCAAGATATTAAGGATTATGCATTAACCCTATTGGATTTTGATCTAGATATCAAAACTTTGCAGATACCATCTGGAGGGTATGAAGATACTTGTCGATGTCCTAATCTTGGGGGGTATCTTGTAAGAAGTTATCAAGATATGAGTCAGGATCTTCATGATTTTATCTATGGGGAAGGTTTTTATACACCAAGTGAAACTTTATTGAATAACCAATCGAATATCTATGAGAAATATGGTTATTGTGAATAATTAATTATAGAAGGGTAATAGTATGGAACACTATAATGAAGAGCAAGAAATTGATTTAAGACAAATCTGGGAAATTATTAAAAATGAGTGGTTGTTATTGGTTACTGTTGTGATGGCATTTACGATAATTTCAATGCTTGTGACTGTTTTTATGATCCCTGAACAATTTAGTGCTACTGGCAAGATCATCGTTATCAAGCAGAATGATGGTGATGGTGATGTTAGTTTGAGTTATTCTGATGTTCAGTTATCACAAAAACTAGTTCAAACATATAGTGAGATCATTAAGAGTGAGTTGATCAGTGATAAGGTTATTCGTAATTTAAAATTGGATATATCGAATGCTGAATACAACAGCATGTTATCAGTTAACGCCAGTGGTAATACAGAGATCATGAATATCAAAGTTGTAACTGAAGATCCTTATTTAGCTAAGAATATGGTGAACGAGGTCATTGATGTCTTTATTGATGAGATCGATGATATCATGATGATCAATAATGTTTCGGTATTAAACTGGGCAAAATTGCCTAATTCTCCATCCAGTCCTTCATTAATTAAAAACGGGGCTATCGCCTTTGTGTTAGGAATTATGGTCGGTGTGGGATTAATCTTTTTGAAGATCATCTTGGATACGAAGGTTAAGACGCAAGAGGATTTAAAATCGATCTTTGATTATCCGATTATCGGCAAGATACCAGAATTGGATATTAAGCAGAAAGGATCATATTATTATGGAAACAAAAGGAAATAAAGTAGTCGTTGATAATGTGACTAATCTTAGTGATGAGTTATTTGCGGTAAAATATTATGATACCTTAGCAGCTGAAGCTATTCGAACTTTAAGGACGAATATTACATTACGTGATTTTGATAAGAAAATTAAAGTGATCAATATCATGTCGGTTACCGAAGCACAGGGTAAATCAACAATAATAACGAATTTGGCAGCTTCTTTTTCTCAATTGAATAAAAAAGTATTACTTATCGATTGTGACTTACATATGCCGACTATGCATCATAAGTTAAATTTGAAGAATAAATATGGGTTGGTGGATGTAGTTAGTAATTTTAAGTTGTTTGATGATTGTGTGATTCACTATATGAGTAATTTTGACGTGTTGACAGCAGGAACGACGATTCCCTTTATTTCTGAGTTTATTCAGTCTTCGGCTTTGCATAATTTCATCTTGGATAAGCGTGAAAAGTATGATTATATCTTTATCGATTGTCCACCGATCGTACCGATCAGTGATGCTTTTATCATTTCTAAGTATACCGATGGAGCTATTTTAGTTGTAGCGGCTGGTGAGAGTGACAAACGGGTCTTACAACAAGCTAAAGAACGGTTGGATGATCTTGATGTTAATGTCTTAGGAATTGTTTTAAATAGGGTAGAAATGAGCAAGCATCATTATGGGTATAATTACAATAAAAGGAAGAAGTAATTATGATTGATATCCATAATCATGTATTATATGGCATTGATGATGGCTGTATTGATTATCAAGTAAGTCTTGAATTGATCAAGCAAGCGGAAGCTGAAGGCATCAATAAGATTATCTTAACTCCTCATTATCTTAAAGGGAGTATGTATAATCTTGAAAGTGATGAATTAAAAGTAAGATTTGATCATTTTAAAAAGCATTTAAGAAGCGATGGTGTGAATATTGAAGTGTATTGTGGTAATGAGTTGTTTATTCATTATCAATTAGATGAACTACTAACAGACCATAAAGTAATGACTTTGGCTGATTCTAACTATATCTTAGTGGAATTCGCCTTTTTTGATTATCCAAATGAAAATGATGAGATATTGTACAACTTAACTTTAGCTGGTTATAAGATCATCATCGCTCATCCGGAAAGATATAAGTATGTAAAGAAAGATCCTAATTTTTGTTTAAGATGGCTTGATAAGGGTTATCTATTACAAGTTAATCAACAGAGTATCTTAAGTAGTGTTAATAACTTAGCGATGAGGATGATCAAAAATGGTTTTGTGTCATTTGTGGCTAGTGATGCCCATAACTATCAAAGACCGCTTTCTTTAAAGCGTGCTTTAAGTTTAGTTGAAAATGTGATTGGTGAAAAAGAAGCTGAAAAGCTCTTTATCACTAATCCGCAAAAGGTTATTGATGATGAACTGATCATCAACGATAGTTATACACCGATCAAAAAAGGGATATTTGAGCGTTTATTATAGGGAAGGTATAGATAATGAAGATAGGTAAGCGGTATAAGTTAAGACAGATATTATTGCCAACGGTCGATATATTGATCATCATCTTTGCGCATTTGAGTGCTTTAACTTTACGTTATGAATATGGTCTTGTTAATTTGTGTCAACATATCGCTAATAAGATACCAGTTTTATTGGTCGTTATCATCGTTCATATCATCATGTTCATGTTATTTAGGATCAATAAGAGTTTGTGGGAATATGTCAGTGTTGATGAAGCGCTACTTATCGTGGGGGCGATCATCACTGCTGATTTTTTTGTTTTCATGTACTTTGCGATCGAACCTAAATATACAATTAGCAATAGTGTTATGATTATCGCTTTGATCTTTTCGATCGTGGGTATGCTTGGGGTAAGGATCATCTATCGTTATCTGCGATTACAAAAAAGAATGATGTTAAAGTCAGAGCGGGCTGTGATCATTGGTGCGGGTAGTGGTGGTAATCTCTTACATAAGGAGATCATGAATAATGATAACTACCCAACTAAGATCGTAGGTTTTGTGGATGATGATCTAAGTAAGAAGGGTCATATGATCGATGGTTATCCGATCATTGGAACGACAGATCAGTTATTACAGTTAAAACAGAATTATAAATTTACAACGGCTTTTATCGCTATTCCGAGTGCTTCGAAACGATCGATCAAAAGGATTATCGATAAGTGTCAGAAAGCAGAGCTTAAGACACGGATCATGGAGATATCAGACGTTAGCAATCAATCACAGATTCGTGAAGTATCGATCGATGATCTATTGGGTCGTGGTGAGGTTAGATTAGATGATAGTTCGATCAGTCAGTATCTAAAGCATAAGCGGATCTTAGTTACTGGGGCTGGGGGATCGATTGGTTCTGAATTATGTCGCCAGGTAATCAAATATCAACCAGAGAGCTTGATCATGTT
>JAQUCI010000089.1 GCA_028686295.1 Erysipelotrichaceae bacterium
CACTTATATCAAGCTCAATTAGTATTGGCAAAAAAAGAAAAGTTCATTCCTAAGTCGTTAAGTTATTTTACAGCATTTTATGATAACTTTGAAGACATGGTAACCCTATACATTGCTCATGCGAATTTAGAAAAAGCATATCAAAATTTACTTGATGAAAAACAAGAACTTGAAAGCCAGATAGTATCATTAACTAATGTACAGAGGAAAAAACAAGCACAAGTACAGATCGATGCACTAGATAAAGAACTCAATGAGATGGTCACTAATGGTTATCATTTGATGAAAGATACTATATTAGGAGCGAAACTGATCATACAATGTGGTAGTAAAGTTTTTAATGTTTTTATGTATACTCACAAGATCTTACCAAATTTTCGCGTTGCTCTTGCGTTGCATAAACAAGCGATCATTGATAGCAAGTTGAAGAATGCTTTATCATATGATTTTGAGGGTGTGTCTGGTAGTTTAGATCCTAAGGATCCATATTATGGTATCTATGATTTTAAAAAGAGTTTTGGCGGTGATTTTATCGAATATCCAGGAGAATTTGATATGATATTTGATGATAAACGTTATCGATCATTCCGTAAGATTGACAGAATTTATCGACGTTATCGTCGCCGTTTATTTTTATTGTTCAAGGGGTGGTGAGATGGAATTTTGTACAAATCTAAAACCTAATGAAATAGATGAATTTGTAAAGCATCATCCTTTTGGTCATTATATGAAAACTTCTTTTTGGGCGAAATATAAAGCAGAGCTTGAAGGATATAAGATAATCTATACTGGCATAAAAGAACAAGGTGAGATTAAAGCTACTGCTATCGTTTTAAAGAAACGAAGTTGGTTTGCACATAAACCTTATCTATATATACCTACAGGAATGTGTATCGATCATCAACAAGAAGTGCTCTGGGATTTTTTTATCGATAATCTTATTAAGCTAACTCGTATTGAAAAAGCTGCTTTTTTGCGCATAGATCCGAATATATTGCGTTGTCATCGAAAGATCAATGGTGAAAGGGTTGATGATGGTTTTTCGAATGAATGGGTAAGCGAGAAATTGATAGAAAAAGGTTTCTATCATAAAGGTTACGGTTATGCATATAATGGAAGTTGGATAAATAGATATACATTGATCATTGATCTTTCTTTGTCTATTGAAACGATATATGCCAAATTCGCTCGTTCAAAACAAAATGTTCTAAAGCGTCATCCGCTTATGGGGGTTACTACAAGAATAGCTACCAAAGATGAATTATCATATCTAGTTGATTTTGAATGGGAATTAACTAGAACTCAAGGTTTTAAACCGCATGATATCGCTTTTTTTAATACATTATATTCAATGTTAGGTGAGAATGTTCGCTATTATGTCACTGAGGTTAATTTGGCTGTACAAATAGCTAATATTGATAAGGAGCTTGCAAGTAATAAATATAAGAAAGATCAAGAAGCTCAATTAGCTAAGACCAATGAACGTGAAAGAGCGTTAACATTAAGGTTGCGATATGGGGAGAATGTGACTATTGCAGCAGGATTATTTGTCGTATATGGATCAAACTGTTGGGATCTATACACATATAATCGCAAAGATTTTAATAGTTATAAAGCTACAGACAGTCTTCATGCTTTTGTGATCAAAGACATGAAAGATCATGGTGTATTAAGATATGACATGGTCGGTTTTTCAGGGGTTGTTAGTAAGGATGATCCATACTATGGATTATATGATTATAAAAGAAGTTTCGGTTCAGATTTCTATGAACATATTGGTGAATTTGATTATGTGATCAATAAGAAAGCGTATCGTTATTTTAAGACAATGCTATATCAAATAAAAAGAGTAAGACGTAAGTGGTTTAGTATAAGATATAAAAAGAATAGAGCCGAATGATTGGCTCTATTCTTCTTTTGATTCGATCGTTTTGATCAAGTCGACACGACGACTATGTCTACCTGCTTCAAATTCGGCATCTAACCATTGCTCAACGATCATTTTAGCTAGTTCTGGTCCAATTACTCGACTGCCCATCCCTAAGACATTACTATCATTGTGCATTCTTGATAATTTTGCTGAATAAGGTTCTGAACAGACGACCGCTCTAATGCCTTTAACCTTGTTGGCTGCAATAGAGATACCAACACCGGTTCCACATAAAACGATACCAAGATCAGCATCTTTGTTGGCAACTAATCTTCCAACTTTTTCGCCATAAACAGGATAATCACAGCTTTGATCATCATAGCTACCAACGTCAATCACTTCTATACCTCTTTGAACTAATACTTCTAAAACAGCATCTTTAAGGTAATAACCAACATGATCATTACCAATTGCGATTTTCATTATGATCACCTCATGTTTTTATACTATCATATATGATCATCTTATTGCATATTAGTGCATAAAGTTGTGCTAAAATTATAATAGAGGAAAATAAATATGGAACTGATTAATGCAAGGTTAATTGATATCGATAAGATTATGGTCATTATTAATGATGCTCAAGTTTTCTTAAGAGCACAAGGCATTGATCAATGGCAGGATGGATATCCTGCACGCAATAATATTATCGATGATATCACAAAAAGAAAGGCTTATGTATTAAGAGCTGATAACAATATTGTTGCTTATGGAGCTATAATCGTTGGTCAAGATCCTACATATTTAAAGATTGATGGTAGTTGGTTAAATGATGATCCCTATATGGTAATCCACCGTATCGCTGTTGATAGTAATCAGCGGGGAAGGGGACTTGCCTTAATGTTTATCAAAGAAGCGATAGTTCTAGCAAAGAATAAGGGGATAAGAAATATCAGATTAGATACTCATCGGGATAACTTAATAATGCAACGTTTGTTGGATAAGTTAGGATTTACTTATTGTGGGATCATTTATCTGAATTCGGGTGCTAAGAGAATGGCGTATCAAAAGATACTTGATTAAAGGTTAAAAAGGAAAGATCAAGATGAAAGAACATGCATTTAGATTAACTTGTAACGCAGATCTTAAAGAAAGTATTCTAAAATACTGTGAAGTAAATGAGGTTAAAGCGGCGATTGTTTTATGTGGGATTGGAAGTGTTAAGGAAGTATGTATCAGAAAAGCTAAAGCAGAAACAATATTTAGGGATCAAAATGAATATGAGATCATTGCCTTACAAGGAACGATCGCTAATGGAAAGGCTCATCTTCACATTGCCTTAACCGATGATAAGATGAGAACTATTGGTGGGCACTTAATGGTAGATACGATCATAAATACGACTGCAGAAATTGTCCTAATGGAATTGCAAGAATATGAATTTGAACGCGAGATTGATGATAAGACAGGGTATACTGAATTGATAACGAAACGAATCAATTGATCATTGACAGAATTGTCATATTTATCTAATATAAATATTGTTTAACCCTCAAGCCGGTTTAACTCAGTTGGTAGAGTAGCTCATTCGTAATGAGCAAGTCGTAGGTTCAAGTCCTATAACCGGCACCATGTTCGCAATGCACTCAGGCCTCATGTCTGGGTGTTTTAATTTATTAAAAAAAAGAGATAGTAATGTTTAGTCGGTCATGATAATATCGATCTTAAGAGAAAGCGAGAATAATATGATCATCTGGGGTTGGCGTAAACTGCGTAAGGTTTTATTGGATGTTGATGAAATGGAATGTAGCAATTGTCATAATATTAATAGATTTAAGTTGATTAGATATACATCTTGGTTCACTATTTTTTTTATTCCTCTTATTCCGTTTAAGAGTGAGTATTTTATTGTTTGTCCTATTTGTGAGTATGGTTATAAGATTGATAAAATTGAAAAAGAGAGAATAATGCAAGATAGTAGTAGATTAAGGTAGTTCAGCTTTTTTAACTACAAGCAAACCTATCAACATGTTTATAACGATTAGCATAATTAAAATAATGAATATTATGGTTTGATCTGTGTTAAATAAGAAGCGGTTATTGGTTAAATATATGGTGGAAACAATGATAAGTGTAACTAGACTACTTAGCGATTTGTTATAAGTTACATAAGCGATTAAACCACAAGTCACGACTGCTGATATTATAAGTAATAGATTTGATGATGTTATCAACATAAACAGTTGAATCATGTTAAGCGAAACGTTTGAACCATCAAATAGATAGGGATAGTCTTGGTATAGAAAATAAAGACCACCATCACTCAATAACAAGAGTGTTACAAATGATGATATGTATAACAAAATAGAAATAGACAAGCATACAATTACCTTGGCACCATAGAATTGTGATCTTTTGATCGGTTGATAATATTCTAATCTAAGACTATAATCATCTTCTTTTCCTAAAAAAATACTTTGACATATTAATATCACAAATATTATTAAGATAAAATGCCAACCATTTTGATGGAAGGTTATCCATAACGGTAAGAACATTACATTTTTATCAATGATGATGGGATTTAATTTAAGTCTGATCAGTTCTTGATATAAGGTGATGTTTTTTTCAGTTTGTCTTAGAGAATCAAAGAAGATATCAAGACCAAGAGTGTATCCAACTTGGCGCTTTTGATTGATCATCAACAGTATCAAAAGCTTATCTTTGGTGCTGATGGTCAATTGGTACTTAGATAAATGGATGAGATATTCTTTAAGGAATTCAAGCTGAGATCCATTTAAACTGCTTTGATCGTAATTATGTAGTTCTAAAAGAGCTTCAATATTGTGTGCCTCTATTTGAAAATTGTGTTCTTTTTGTTGATAATAGTCTGTTTGATCAGAAAACTGAATAAAATAAAAAAGCGTTGTTAAGGAAATAGTCGCTATTAGGCCAATAAGTAGCCAAAGGGCTCTTTTCAATTTGAAGCATTCGCACTTTAACAGTGTTTTCATCTCAGTTCTTTCCTCTTATACAAATAAAGGGTAATAATTATATTTAAAGTCCCCATTAAGGGCATTAATATCGCTCCATAGATATAACGAGCTTCGCGATAATGATAAAACAATGAATTGGGATCTGCAATATTATAGTTAATTGAAGGCATAAATAGATAAAAGTATGGACAGTAAGCGATGGCACTTAAAAGCGTCTTGTCATTCAATCCAGTATAAAAAAAGATTAAAAGGGTCAACAAGAGAATCATCGTAATATGAGGTTGATTAATAAAAGTATTTATCAATGCACAAAAACTTATTACCAGGGAAATGTTTAAAATGAGATAGACTGCGTTTAGCACGAAGTAATCATACAGACTCATGATATTCATATCGACGAATCGAAATTGATATTCACCTAAACTTAAAGGAGAATAGACCACAGGTTGATTAAGCCATCCGATCTTGTG